>CAXUEM010000238.1:0-5412 GCA_964249885.1 uncultured Hymenobacter sp.
ACCCCGCGCCCCACGCCTGCGTTCAGGACAGCGCGCCGGCCTGGGTCGGCTACGGGCCGGCTGCGCCCGCTCCCACGATTTTTTCCTCATTTCTCATTTCATTTCTATGAAGCCAGTCCGCCTTTTCCGCCCCCTGACTGCCCTGCTGCCGGCTTTGCTGCTGCTCGCGGCCTGCGGCGACGATGACCCCAAGCCCGCCGCGCCCGACCAGGCCCCCGTGAAAGTCTACCATGCCGCTGCCGCCGCCAACGTGGCCCTAACGGCCTTTGTGGCTGACAAGCAGGTTGCCCAGCTCAATTACGGGCAAAGCAGTGACTACCAGACCGTGAATGCCGGCTCGCCGGCCCTGCGCGTCAACAACGGCACGCAGGTGGTGGCCACGCAGGCCGTCACGGTGAGTAAAGACCAGAACCACAGCGTCTTCCTGTATTCGCCGACGGCCTCTATTGGCAGCGCGGCCCTGCTGAGCGTAACCGACGACCTGACGGCGCCCGTTTCGGGACAGGCCAAGGTTCGGGTGGTGCACTTGGCCGTGGGCGCGGCCAGTCCGGTGCGCCTCACGGCGCCGTCGCCGGTGCCCGGCTCGCTGGGCACCGACATCAGCCCGGATGTGGCTTTCGGCACGGCCTCTGGCTTCTTCGCCCTGAACGCGGGCGCCACCAACCTGACCATTACGACCACCGGCAGCTCCCGGGCGCAGCTGCTGGCCGTGGGCGACGGGTCCGGCTCGGGCTCCGGCACCAAGAACTATGAGTCGGGCAAGATTTACACCATCATCGTGCGCGGCATTGCCGGCGCCGGGGTGCCCGCCGCGCAGGCCCCGCAGGCCGTGATTGTGCAGAACAACTAAGGCAGATTGCCAGCGCCGGAGCCAGGGCCCGAACCAAGCAGTTGGTTCGGGCCTTTTCGGTTTTTTCCCGGAACAAATCCCGTTCTTTGCAGTTAGAACGCGACCTGTATCATTCAACCCGAATTCCGGTGGAAACGAAAACGACAACCTACGCCCCCTACAAAGTAAAAGACATGTCCTTGGCCGAGTGGGGCCGCAAGGAAATCCGCCTGGCCGAGGCCGAAATGCCCGGCCTGATGGCCCTGCGCGAGGAATTTGGCGCCAGCCAGCCCTTCAAAGGCGCCCGTATTGCCGGCTGCCTGCACATGACCATCCAGACGGCCGTGCTCATCGAGACGCTGCGGGCGCTGGGCGCCGAGGTTACGTGGTCGTCGTGCAATATCTTCTCCACCCAGGACCACGCCGCCGCTGCCATTGCCGCCGCCGGCATCCCGGTATACGCCTGGAAGGGCATGAACGAGGAAGAGTTTAATTGGTGCATCGAGCAGACCTTGTTCTTCGGCGAAGACCGGCAGCCGCTGAACATGATTCTGGACGACGGCGGCGACCTGACCAACATGGTGCTGAACCAGTACCCCGAATTGGCCGCCGGCATCAAGGGTGTGAGCGAGGAAACCACCACCGGCGTACTGCGCCTGTACGAGCGGGTGAAAAATGGCTCCCTGCCCTTCCCCGCCATCAATGTGAACGACTCGGTGACGAAGTCGAAATTTGACAATAAATATGGTTGCAAGGAGTCAGCCGTGGACGCCATCCGCCGGGCCACCGACGTGATGATGGCCGGCAAAGTGGCCGTCGTGGCCGGCTACGGCGACGTTGGGAAAGGTACTGCTGCCTCGCTGGCCGGCGCCGGCGCCCGCGTTATCGTGACGGAAATTGACCCTATTTGCGCCCTGCAGGCTGCCATGGACGGCTTTGCCGTGAAGAAGCTGGCTAATGCCGTGAAGGAAGCCGACATCGTGGTGACGGCCACCGGCAACTGCGACATCCTCACCGAAGAGCATTTCCGCTCGCTCAAGGACAAGGCCATCGTCTGCAACATCGGCCACTTCGACGACGAAATCGATATGGCCTGGCTGAACAAAAACTACGGCCACACCAAAGACACCGTGAAGCCGCAAGTGGACCTTTATACCATTGAGGGCAAAGAGGTTATCATCCTCGCCGAGGGCCGCCTCGTGAACCTGGGCTGCGCCACCGGCCATCCCTCGTTCGTGATGTCGAACTCGTTCACGAACCAGACCCTGGCCCAGCTGGAGCTGTGGGAGCGTGCCGACCAGTACGAAAACCAGGTGTACACCCTGCCCAAGCACCTCGACGAGAAAGTGGCCCGCCTGCACTTGGCCAAAATCGGCGTGGAGCTGGATGAGCTTACGCCCCGTCAGGCTGATTACATCAAGGTGCCGGTGGAGGGCCCGTTCAAGTCGGATTTGTACCGCTACTAGGCCAGCCTCAACCATTGAATGAAAACCCGCCCGGCCTCAAGCGCCGGGCGGGTTTTTTACTTTGCCGAAGGCCGGTGCGCCACGCTACCGGGGTTATCAGCAAGGCCGGTTAGCAAAGCCAGCAGGGGGTGAAAGCAGCCACGCTGGCTGCGCCCGCTACCTTTGCCGCATGCCCGATTTTCTCAGCATCAAAGCCATTTTCTTCACCGTGCTGGGCTATCCGATGAGCTACCTCGAATTTTTCGCGGTTCTCATTGGCGGCGTGGCGGTGTGGCTCTCGGCGCGGGCCAACGTGTGGAGCTGGCCGCTGGGCCTGGTGGGCGTGGTCTTGCTGTTTTTCCTGTTTTATCAGGTGCAGCTCTACCCCGATATGCTGCTACAGGTGTTTTTCTTTGTCACCAACCTCATCGGCTGGTGGCGCTGGACGCACCCCGCCCCGGCCGAGGCCGACCGCCGGCAGGAGCTACGCATCAGCACCACGCCGGCGCGCGGGCTGCTGCTGAGCGCGGCGCTGGTACTCGCGGCCACGGCCCTGCTGGGCACGGCGGCCGGCCGCCTGCACGAGTGGCTGCCGCTGGTGTTCAGCCAGCCCAGCGCCTTTCCCTATCTGGATTCGTTCACGAGCGTGCTCAGCGTGTGGGCCACATTTCTTCTAATGAATAAGAAGCTGGCCTGCTGGTTTGTGTGGCTGCTGACGGATGTGGTGCTCACGTACCTGTATTTCGCCAAGGGCATTAAGTTTCTGGGGCTGGAGTACGCCGGCTTTTGCGTGCTGGCCGGCTACGGTGCCTGGCACTGGTACCGCGAGTACCGCAGCTACGCGGCGGTGCCGCCTTTACCCGCGGTGGCCTCGCCGGCTTCGCGCACCTGATTCTTGGTCACTTTTTTTAAACTGGTTTCAAAATAGCATTCTTCCAGTCGGCGCCTGCGGCGGCGTTACTTTTGTAGGCGATGCCTGTAACCGAGTTTCCGCTCTCCGTCGTCATCATCACTTTTAATGAGGAAGCTAACATTGGCCGCTGCCTGGCCGCGCTGGCCGGCGTGGCCGATGAGGTGCTGGTAGTCGATTCATTCTCGACCGATAAAACCGTGGACATCTGCCGCCAGCAGGGGGTGCGGGTGGTCGAAAATGCTTTCGCCGGCTACGTCGAGCAGAAAAACTTCGCCACCGCCCAGGCCCGCTTCGACCACGTGCTCCAGCTCGACGCCGACGAGGTGCTGACGGATACCTTGAGGGCCGAGATTCAGCGGGTGAAAGCCAACTGGCAGCACGCGGGCTACACCCTACCGCGCCTCACCAACTACTGCGGCCACTGGGTGCGCCACGGCGGCTGGTACCCTGACCGCAAGCTGCGCCTCTACGACCGCCGCCGCGGCCGCTGGACCGGCTTGCTGCTGCACGAGCGCTACGAGCTGGACGCCGGCCAGACGGCGCACCCCCTGCTGGCCGACCTGCTGCACTACTCCTACATCTCGGTGGAGCAGCACGTGAGTCAGCTTAATAAGTTTACCAGCATCGCGGCCGAAGAGTTGGCTTTGCGCGGCCGGGGACGGGTATCGTGGGCGCAGTTGCTGCTCAAGCCGGTCTGGAAATTTGGGCACGGCTACGTGCTGCGGCTGGGCTTTCTGGATGGCTTTGCCGGACTGTGCATTGCGGGCATCTCGGCCTGGGGGGTATTTCTAAAATTTGCGAAGCTCAAAACCCGCGCTTCGCGGCCCCTCGCATGAAAACCTTTCTGCTCAGCCGCACCGATGCCATCGGTGACGTGGTGCTGACTCTGCCGCTGGCGGGCCGGCTCAAGCAGTTATTTCCCGGCTGCCGGATTTTGCTGCTGGGCCGCACCTACACCGCGGCCGTGGCCGCGGCCTGTCCCGCGCTGGATGGCTTCGTGAACGCCGACGAGCTGCTGGCCCTACCCCCGGCTGGCCAGCTAGAAACCCTGCGAGCCGTCGGGGCCGACTGTATCTTCCACGTTTTCCCCAATCGGCAGCGGGCCTGGCTGGCCCGCCAAGCTGGTATCCGGCAGCGCGTGGGCACCCGCAGCCGTTGGTTCCACTGGCTGACCTGCAACGCGCTGGTACCACTGAGCCGCCGCAACTCGCCGCTGCACGAGGCGCAGCTGAATTTGCAACTGCTGCGCGGGGTGGCTAAAAGTCCCGCGGAATTACCGCTGCCCGCGGTGGCCGGGCTGCTGCGGCTGCACCCGGCCGAAACCCTGGCTCCCGCCTGGCAGGCCCTGCTGGCCCGGCGCCGGCCGGGACAACTCAACGTCATCCTGCACCCGCGCAGCCGGGGCAGCGCCCGCGAGTGGGGCCTGCCGCACTTCGGTGCGCTGGCCCGGCAGCTGCACGAGGCCGGTCACCGCGTATTCGTTAGCGGCACGGCGGCGGAAGGGGAGGAGCTGGCTGCCTGGCTGCGCGAGCACGCCGCCTTTATTGCCGACGACCTTACCGGACAGCTGAGTTTGCCGCAGTTTCTGGCTTTTATCGCCGCCGCCGATGGCCTTGTGGCCGGCAGCACCGGGCCGCTGCACCTGGCTGCCGCGCTGGGCCGCCACGCGCTGGGGCTGTACCCGCCCATCCGGCCCATGCACCCTGGCCGCTGGGCCCCGCTGGGCCCGCACGCCGAACGTCTGGTTTTTGACAGGCCGAACTGCCAGGACTGCCGCACCCAGCCCGCCGCCTGTACCTGCATCAAGGCGCTGGAGCCGGCGCTGGTGGCCGCCCGGGTGCTGGCCTGGCCGCCGCTTGGCAAAGCAGAATCAGGAATGAAGGAGGACTTAGCTTAGTATGTCGCAGCAGCCTAATTCCTCCTTCCTACCTTCTCCCTCGCTGGCACAGCTGTACCGCAGCGGCCGGCTCTCCCAGTACCTGCTGTGGCTGGCCTGCCTGGCGGGCGCAGCAGGCCTGCTGGCTTCGCGCGCGCTGGTGGCGCTGAGCCCGGCGGCGGGCGTGCTGGCGGTACTGCTCAATCCCGACTGGCGCGCGGGTCTGCGCCACTACCGCCGCAACGGCGCCGCCCGCCGCGCGGCCCTGCTCTACGGCCTGCTGCTGCTTAGTGCCCTTTACACCAGCGAGTGGGACGTGTGGCGACACGAGATGTACCGCCTGCTGCCC
>CAXUEM010000239.1:0-5409 GCA_964249885.1 uncultured Hymenobacter sp.
CCAGGAAGCTGCGGGTGGCCTGCGGGTAATACCAGTTGAAGGTTTCGGGGCGGCCGCTGGCGCCCACGTAGCTGTAGGTGTAGCCGTTGGCAGCGTACTTCTCATTCAGCAGGTTGCTGACCAGCAAACTCAGCTCGATTTCCTTGACGAATTTCGGCTGCAGGGCGTAGCGGAGGCGGAAATCCAGCGTCTGGTAGGGCGCTAGGCGGCGGCCGCGGTTGGCCGTGTTATCCAAATATTGCTGGCTCACGGTTTTGCCCAGCAGGGCCAGGCACAGGTTTTTCAGCGGCTGGCCTTCCAGCGTGTGGGCCGAGACGACGGCGGGCGAGAGGGCAATGGTGGTGGTGCGCGGCGCCGAAACCACGGGCTCGTAGTTCGCATCGTACTCCACGGCGCGGTAGTTCAGAATGCGGTTCTGGCTCAGAGTGAGCGAGCTGCTGAGGCTGATTTTATCAGCGGCCGCCAGGGCGCCGCTCAGCTCCAGGCCGCGGCGGTAGCTACGGGCCACGTTGGTGCGCAGCGGGGTGCCCACATCATTGAGCTGGCCCGTGGCCACGAGCTGGTCGCGGTAGTTCATGAAAAAGAAGTTGGCTTCGAAGCGCAGGCTGGTTTGCGGACCCAGCAGGGCCAGGTTGGCGCGCTGCAGGCGGTAGCCGGCCTCGTAGTCTTCGAGGCGCTCGGGGCGGGCGCTCTGGTCGCCGGCGGGCCGGTCGGTGAAGTCGGCGCGCACGGGCTCGCGCTGGCCCACGGCAAAGCTGGCGTAAAGCTGCTGGCCGGCCGGTAACGTGTAGGTGAAGCCGATTTTGGGGTTGAAGAACAGGTAGCGCGCGCGGGTCGTCACGTCATTCTGCTCGTCTTCCAGCCCATTAATTGTGTACTTGATGCGGCGCAACTGCAAGTCGCCGTACACCCCCAGCTGGGAGTGCAGCTGCCAGGTGGCGCGGGCGTAAGCGTGGTAATCAGTTTTGCCGGCCTCATTATAATAATAGCGCTGCCTGGGCTGCAGGCCAGCCGCGTACTGCGCCCAGATGATTTCGCCGTAGTGCTTGTTATCGAAGCGGTTCCAGGCGCCGCCCAGCGTGGCCCGCAGGCGGTCGTTGTCCTTGGGCTCGTAGTTCAGGGCGAAGGTGCCGCCGTAGAAGTAGTTGTCCAGCCACTTCTGGTCAATTAGGTCGGTGCGGGTGAACGTGTCGCCGCCGATTATTACATTTTCCAGGCCGTAGTCCGCGAATTTGCGGCGGGCGCGGTAGCTTTCGTAGTAGCCGAAGCCCCGAGTGAGGTGCAGAGCGGCGCCCAGGTTCCAGTCGGCGCCCAAGCCCTGGGCGAGGTGCAGCTGGTAGTGGTTTTGCTGGTAGTTGTCGGTTTGGTTATCGTAGGTGTAGTAGCTGTAGCGCCGGCCCTCCTGCCGCACCCGCGCCGCGTCGGCCTCGCTCAGCTCCCCGTTGGCTATGTAGGTTTGGAGCAGTTGCTGGTCGCCGGTCAGGGCCGGCTCGGGCACGCCGTTCCAGGCCTGGTAGGTTTTCTCGCGGCCCGAAAAGGTGATGAACTTGAGCTGCGTACTATTGGCCTGGTAGCCGGCGGCGAAGTAGTAGGACTTCAAATCCGAGGCGGCGCGGTTCAGGTAGCCGTCGGTAGCAATGCGCGAGAGGCGCCCGTCCACTGTGAAATGCCCGTTCAGCAGGCCGGTGCCGAACTGCACGTTGTTTTTCCGGGTGTTAAAAGACCCGAAGCTGTTCTGCGTCTCGCCGTAGGCCTCGCGGCGCTGGCTCAGGGTCGAGATGTTGATGCTGGCCCCAAAAGCCGCGCCGCCGTTCTGGCTCGTGCCCACGCCGCGCTGAATCTGCAGGTTGTTGATGCTGGAAGCTAAATCGGGCAGATTGACCAGAAACGAGCCGCGCGACTCCGGGTCGTTCAGCGGCACGCCGTTGATGGTCATGTTGATGCCCGTGCTGCCGGTGCCGCGAATACGGATATCGGTGTAGCCCACGCCGGCCCCGGCATCGGAGGTCACCACCACCGAGGGCGTCTGGTCGAGCAAATAGGGCAGGTCCTGGCCGAAGTTGCGGCGGGCCAGCTCTTCCCGGCTCAGGTTGGTGTAGGCCGTGGCGGTGCGCTCGTTGGCCTGCGAGGCCGTTACCAGCGCCTCGGCGGTGAGCACGCCCGCCGGCTGCAGGGCCGCGCGCAACTGCTGCGCCGCCGCCTGGCCCCGCAGCGGCTGGCGCAGTGCCTCGTAGCCCACGAAGCTGACGCGCAGCTCGTGTTCCCCTGCTGGCACCGCCGGCAGGTTGAACGCGCCGGTCGCGTCGGTGGCGCCGCTGGCCACGTCATCGAGAAAAATAGTGGCCCCGGGCAGAGGCGTTCCGGTCTGGGCATCGGTGATGGTGCCGGACACGGGACCTTGCGCCCACGCCGGCGCGGCAGCCAGCGCCAGCAGCGCTGCCCCCGCGAGGAATGCAGTTTTCAAAAAAAGAAACGGAAAAAGGTGGAACGCACCGCGGCCCCAGGGGTCGGAGCCGCGGCGGAAACGTCCGTGGATTGTTTGTTCCCTGCGCCGGCATTACCCGGTTCAGGTTCAATGGGTATCATCTCAGCCGATGTCGTGCACAACATCAGCACCCCTAAACATGGCGCAAAGGTAGGGCGCCCCGGGCTTATAGCGGTGTTTTTTACTTTTTTTAAAGTCATTGCTCGCTGCCAGCTGTTAGCAAGCCGCTGCTTTTTCTTAACTTAGGCAGCCCGAATCTTAGCTTGCGCTGGCGCAACACCGCGGGCCCGGCCTGCGTTGAGCAAGCCAACGGCACCGGACTCTTTATCTCCGCTTATAATTCGCTTATCCGATGTATATGATGCTTTATACCCTGCTTTTCCTGGCGGCTTTCACCCTGATTTGGGTGGTGCCGCGCCGGCAGCCGCGCCCGCGCCCCACCCCGCCTGACGATGACAACGACGGCGGTGGCGAACCCCGCGACTCCGGCCTGCCCGACCTGGATTTGCCCCCTGGCATCACCCTGCCTATCAACGACTGGGAGCCCGACTACAACCGCCCCCGCGTGCCGGCCGGCTAGGCAGTATAAGCGAAAGTGAGGCCGTCCAAGCAGGGCCAGCACGGCGTAGGGTATAACGCTGTTATGCCCTACTCCCTGCTGGCCCTTTCCAGTGGGCCGCCCGCTAGCCCAGCTCTATTTCGTAGGCAGTATTAAATTCCTGGCTCGGCAGCAGGGTCAGAATGCCTTCCTTGTCGGCTAGTTCCGGCGGCGGACCCACCGCGCTGGCTACGCCGTGCCAGGGCTCGATGCACACAAAGCCCGCGCCCGCTTGTTTCGTCCAGAGCCCGAGGTAGGGAAAGCCGGCAAAGCGCATCCGCACAAAATGCGCCGCGCGGCGGGAGCGCAGGGTCAGGGCCGTGAAATCGTAGTCGGCAAACACCAGCGCGTCGTCGGCAAACAGCTCGTAGCGAAGCGCTAACTCATTTTCCTCGGTCAGCACGGTGGCGGTTTCGCCCGAGCGCAGGCCCTCGCGCAGCAGTTGCTTGCGCAGGGTCACGGGGTGGTCGAAGGCAAAGAAATAATCCTCGAAAACCTCCTGCTCCGGCCGCAACGGGCAGCGAAACGCCGGGTGCGCCCCGATGCTGAACAGCAGTGGCCCGGCCGCTTCGTCCGGATTCCGCACCTGCCAGCTCACGCGCAGCGTGGTGTCGCGCAGCTCGTAGCGGATGCGCAGGCGAAAAGCGAACGGAAAAATGGCGCGGGTCTG
Organism: uncultured Hymenobacter sp.; assembly: GCA_964249885.1. Lineage (GTDB taxonomy): Bacteria > Bacteroidota > Bacteroidia > Cytophagales > Hymenobacteraceae > Hymenobacter. The sequence goes on from CAXUEM010000239.1 coordinate 3,754, forward strand.
CTCGTCGTCGCGCAGCTCAAAAGTCAGGTCCACGGCGTTGTGCGAAAGCAGAATAAACTCCCGGTCGCGGGCAAAGCCGTGCTGCGGCAGCCGGTACGCTCGGCCCTGGTGCCAGTAGGTGTCATCGGGCAGGCGCCCGACGATGGGAAACAGCACCGGCGAGTGGCGCCCCCATACGGCCGGGTCAGCGGCCCAGAGGTAGTCGCGGCCGTCGAGGGCGAAGCTGGTCAGCTCGGCGCCGTGCGGACTGAAGGTGGCGCGGCAGCGGGCATTGGCAAGAGTGAGCATAGGGCAGGATTGTAGGTTGATGGGTTTATCCGTCATACTGAGCAAGGCCAAGGACCTTTGCAGGGTAGAACGAGCACTAATCCCATCGATTATTGCAAGTCGTTCTCACGTGAAAAAGTCCTTCGCTTTGCTCAGGATGACAGAAGATTAGACAACAATACTGCTTCCACCGCCGCCACGGCCTGGGCTAGCCGCTGCGGGCCCGGGCCGCTGATTTCAACCACCGGCCAGGCCAGCGCCCGCAACTCCTGCCGGTAGACTTCCATAAAGTGCTGGCGCAGGTGCGGGTGCTCGCGCAGCGGGTCGGGCTGCCAGGGCAGGTCCACGTCGGCCAGCAGGGTCAGGTCGTAGCGGGGGCGGCGCAGCTCCTCAAGTATCCAGGCGGGGCAGCGGCCGAAGGCGTGTTCGGCCCAGACCTTCATTACCAGTAGGTCGGTGTCGCAAAACAGCAGCTTCTGCCCCCTGCTGGCTGCGGCGGCCGCCTCTTCGCGCTGCAGCTGGCCGCGGGCAATGGCCTCGAGGTCGGGCAGGGTGTAGGCGGCGCCGTGCCGCGCCAGGTACTCGCGGGCGTACTCGGGCACGCAGGCGACGCCGAAGTGCCGGGCCAGCGCTTCAGCCAGCGTGGACTTGCCGGTCGATTCCGGGCCGGTGATATTAACGCGCCGCAGCATGGAAGCCAGTAGTTGGGGCCCCAAAACTAACCGGGCGCCGCCGATGCCTGGAACGGACCGTACTTTTCGGCCTATTTCGTTTCCTTTCATGCTCCCCGACCTCACGCCCGAAGCCCTGCACGCGGCCCAGCTCGCCGGCCAGCCCTACCTGCTCCTCGACGTGCGCGAGCCAGAAGAGTACGACTACTGCCACTTGCCCGGCAGCCGGCTCATCCCGCTGGGCGAGCTGCCCGGCCGCGCCGCCGAAGTACCCACCGACACGCCCGTGGTGCTGATTTGCCACCACGGCGTGCGCTCGGCCCAGGCCCTGCTGTACTTGCAGCAGCGCCACGGCCACCAGAACCTGCTGAATCTGCGCGGCGGCATCCACGCCTGGAGCCTGCGCGTGGACCCCTCGGTGCCGGTGTACTAAGCTAAAGGCTAATCCGCCGGCCGGACAACTGCCGGGCCCCGACCTTTGCGGCATGGCTTCTTCCCCGCCCCTCCGCCAGCCCGCATTGCCCGACCTGCCCATTCGCGCCGCGCTGCCCGAACTGCTAGCCCAGCTCGAAACGCACGCTCGCGTGGTGCTGGAGGCCCCGCCCGGCGCGGGCAAAACCACGGTGGTGCCGCTGGCCCTGCTGGCCGCCGCCTGGCGCGCGCCGGCCGACAAAATTTTGGTGCTGGAGCCCCGGCAACTGGCCGCCCGCGCCGGGCG
>CAXUEM010000240.1:0-451 GCA_964249885.1 uncultured Hymenobacter sp.
GTGCTGGCCCAGGGCCATAACCTCGACGCCGGGCACTGACTGGGCCGCTTCCAGCTCGCGCAACGCGGCGTCGGCCGAGGGGCAGCTGGAGCAGCCCTCCGAGGTAAACAGCTCCACGACAACCGGCACGGTGGGCGCCGGCGCCGCGGTGGGCTCGGGCGCTGAGGCGGCCCCCGCGGGAATAAGGCGGAAGGCCGGCAGGGCCAGGGCGCCGGCAACGGTCAGGGCGGGCAGCAGGGCCCAGATGGCACTTTTCATGGCGAGGCAGCTAAAGGAAACGGGGTTGTTTCGGGCGGCTGGACGCGGGGCCGCACCCGGCCTTACAAACTACCTAATTAGGAGGCGCCCAACCCATTCCAGCCCGGGCTGCGCCGAAAATTATTCCGGCGCGGCTGTAAGCTACGGGGCCGGGGCGCGTCCAGCAGGCCAATCAACGATTTCACCAGCTTAC
>CAXUEM010000240.1:461-1108 GCA_964249885.1 uncultured Hymenobacter sp.
TTGCCATGAATCCCTCCCTGCTCGCCGCCGACCGCCCCACTGCTCCCCTGCCCTATTCAGCTTCGGCGCCGGCCGATTCACTCCGCCCAGCGGCGGCCACCAAGCTGGAGCGCGCCGCCACCTTCGTGCTGCGCTACAGCCTGGTGCTGATTATCGGCTGGATTGGCTTGTTCAAGTTCACGCCCACCGAAGCCGAAGCCATCAAGCCGCTGTTTGCCAACAGTCCGTTCTTCGCCTGGCAATACGATGTCATGAGCGTGCGGACGGTGTCCAACCTGCTGGGGGTCGTCGAGGTGCTCGTGGCCCTGCTCATTGCCCTGCGCCCGGTGGCGCCGCGGCTTTCGTTCTTCGGCAGCCTGGCCGCCATCGGCATGTTCCTGACCACGATAACCTTTCTGTTCAGCACGCCGGGCGTTTTCGTCGTGGTTGACGGCCTGTGGGTGCCCAGCGGCCTGGGCAGCTTCCTGATTAAGGACCTGACCCTGCTGGGCGCCGCCCTCTACACCGCCGCCGAGGCCCGCCGGGCCCTGCGGCAGCGGCTGGGCTAAGCGCCCACCCGAAAAATAAACCAGCTAATCAGAGAACGTCATGCTGAGCGTATTTGAAGTATATCTAACGCGCCACTAATCCGTTGGGGGGGTTGAGAT
>CAXUEM010000240.1:1118-5385 GCA_964249885.1 uncultured Hymenobacter sp.
GCGTGAGGTAGAGATGCTTCGACTGCGCTCAGCATGACGTTCTGTTGCTCTGCATGACGTTTCAGAAGTGGTTTTAGCAAAACCCAAACGCGCTATTAGAACGAAAGGCTTGCCAAATGAAGCGGTTTGCCGGGTTTCGTAGAGAACCCCAGAAACAGCCTCCCAGCCAGCAACCCTGTTTTACCGTTCCCAAACAGGCGCGCAGTCATGTTATAGGCTTCGCGCTCACGGCACGTACACCGCGGGGTTAGCCGAAAAAACCGTCTTGCACGACTCCGAGCAAAACCCGTAGGTTTTGCCCCGGTGGACGTGGCGGTGCGGGGTTGTGGCCTTGATATTCATGTGGCAAACGGGGTCGGCGGCAGCAGCCAGCGGCGCGTTGGTTTTCGCGGCGGTTGCGGGAGTTGCCGCGGGTTTGGTGCCGGCTTTTGGGGCAGTTTTTGAGGCCAGCGGCCGCGTCATGCTCATGCGCATCGGCATTTTTCGGGGCGCCGCCGAAGGCGGGGGCGTAGCCCGCCCTTCCTGCCGGGAGTATTCCAGCGTGCGGGCAACGGTTTCGGCCACCGGGCGGCCGCTGGCTTCTTCTACCAGCGCCAGCGCCCCGTCGAGGCCGGCTGTGACGCCGGCCGTGGTCAGCAGCCGGCCGTCGCGCACGTAGCGGACGTGGCGCAGCACCTGGGCCCGCGGAAACTGCCGGGCCAGCGAGTCGGTCATCAGCCGGTGCGTGGTGGCCCGGCGGCCGTCCAGCGCGTGCGTCCCGCCCAGCACAAACGCGCCGGTGCATACCGACATCGTGACGCCCGCGCGGCGACTCAGCGCATCCAGCTGCTGCAGGGCCGCGGCGTTGGCCAGCAGCTGCCGGATGGGGCCCGGCGCCGCCCCCGGCACCACTAGCACGTCGGGCGCCGAGGCGTTGGCCAGCGTGTAGTCGGGCCGCAGGCGCAGCCCGCCCGCCTCCGTGGCCAGCAGGGTATCGGCCAGGGCCACGGTGTAGCAGCGATACGAATTGTTGGTGAGCCGCCCGGCTTTCACAAACACGTCCATCGGCCCGGCTAGGTCGAGTACTTCCACGCCCGGATACACCAAAAAGGCTACCCGTAGCGGCCGTTGCGGGGTAGCGGCGGGCAGGGTCTGCGCCCGGCTGGCGGAACTCAGCAGCCCCAGCGCCAGGCTGAGCAAGGCAAAAACAGCGTTTTTCATGATTTCAGATTCGTAAAAAGAAATTTAAAAGCTGGCCGTGGCCGTGGCGCCCCACAGCCGGGGCGTGTTGAGCAGAAACACTCCCGTGGCCCAGGTTCGGTACTTCACTTCCGTTAGGTTGCGGCCCCACACGGCCAGCTCGTAGGTCTTGTATTTGACGCCCGCCCGGCCGTTGAACACGTGGTAAGGCGACTGCCGGATGGCGTTGTCGAAGTTCAAATAATACGCCGCCGAGTAGCGGTGCTCGCCCCGCACAAAAGCGCTGAAGGCCCCGGCCACCGGCCGCTCGTACTGCACGGCCAGAAACGAGGCCGCGGCGGGGTTAAACAGCGGCTTGTTGCCGGCCAAATCCTGGTTGCGGCCGGCCACCACGGTGGTCAGGCGCTCGTACTCGGCTCGGCTCAGGCTGGCGGTCCATTCGGCTTGCAAGCCCTTCACGGGCACGGCCATCAGCTCCAGCTCGGCGCCCAGGTTGTTGAGGTCGCCGGCGTTGCGGGTCAGGAAAAAGGCGTTTTCGATTACCGTCACCTGCTGGTCGCGCTGCTGCAGGTAGAAGCCCGTCAGGTTCAGCCGCAGCCGGTCGTGAAACAGGGTATTCTTCACCCCAACCTCGTAGTTGTGCGAGTGCTCCGGCCCCACCGCCACGTCGGCGGGCGTGGGGGCAAACAGGTTCAGGGCGCCGGCGCGGTAGCCGCGGGCGTAGCTGGCGTAGGCCAGCGTGTTCTCGGTGGCCTGAAAGCTCAGTACGCCCTTGGGGGTGAACGCCGCGAAGCTGGTTTCAAAGCTGGTGAGCGGCAGCACCTGGCTTTCGGTGCCGTTCGGGGCCACCGTGCGGCGCGACTGGGCCAGCTCCCGGGTTTCGCGGTCGTAGCGCAGGCCCGCCGTGAGGGTCAGCCGGGGCGCGACGCGGTAGGCCGCCTGCCCGAAAAACGCCAGCCCCCGGTTGTCGGAACGGCTGCGGCGGTAGGACGTGGACGCCGGCCCCGTGGCGGGCGTCCGAAACTGCACGAAGTCGTTGCTCCCGTTGGGGGCCGTCCACAGGAACGTGCCGGCCGTCCAGCTCAGCGGCCCGGCCAGCGCCGGGTTCGAGGCCAGGCGCAGCTCCTGCGTGTAGGTGCGCACCCGGTCGTCGCTGAGCGCCTTGCTCAGGTTGGCCGCCGAGAAATCCCCGTCCAGAAACTCCGGTAACCCCTTCTTATAATCCTGGAAAGCCGTGATGGACGTAAAAACCACCGGCCGCGTCTCGTACTTGAGCTGCACCGAGGCGTTGACGTTGTCGCGCCGCTCCCGGTTCGAGACGCTGCGGCCGATGACGTAGGGCCGGGCAAACAGCTCCTGGTCCGACGCCACCCACGGGTACGCGCCGAGGTCGTCGTTGCGCTCGAAGCGCCCGATGAGCTCCACGCTCAGCCGGGCCATGGGCAGGTAGCGCAGGTTCAGGTTGCCGGCGATGCTCTGCGGCCGGTCAAACGCCCGGCCCGTGGCCGCGTCGGTGTAGATGCCGCGCCGCTGGCTGAACAGCCCCGACCCGCCCACAAACAGCTTGTCCTTCACCACCGGCGCGCTCAGGGCCAGGCTGTAGCGCTGCTGGGCGTAGTTGCCCACGTCCACCTGCGCGAAGCCCTCGGGCCGGTTCGTGGGCTTCTTGGTGATAATGTTAATGACGCCCCCGAAGGCATTGCGGCCGTAGAGTGTGCCCTGCGGCCCGCGCAGCACCTCGATGCGGGCCACGTTGTTGAACTGCAGCGGCACCGAAAAACCCTCGAACTGGTACACGCCGTCGATGTAGGTGGCCACGGCCGTCTGGCTGTGCAGCCCCATGGTGCCCCGGATGTTGAGAAACAGCGAGCTGGTGCTACCACCGTGCTCCACGGTTTGCAGGCTCGGGGCCAGCGCCCCGAGGTCGCTGAACGACCACACCCGGTACTCCTGCAGTTGCCGGGCGCTGAGCACGCTGATGGCCGCCGGCGTGCGCTGTCCATCGGATTCGATTTTATCGGCCGTCACCACCACCTCGTCCAGGGCCCGGCCCTGCTCGGGCAGCGCCACGGCCAGCGGCGTCGTGCCGGTTTCGGCCACCACCACCGGCCGGATAACCGTGGCGTAACCCACCGCGCGGACGCTCACCTGGTAGGTGCCAGCGGGCAAATTGAGGCGAAACGCGCCCGCCGCGTCGGCCACGGCCGCTTGGGGTTGGTTGAGCACGGCCACCGTGGCGAAGGGCACGGGCTGGCCATCGGTGCCGGTCACGGTGCCGGTCAGGGTGCTGGTGGGAGTTTGAGCGAAGGCCGGCGTGAGAAAAGCCAGCCCCATAAGTAGAGAAAAAAGAAGTCGCATGAATTGAAAAGCAGGGCGAGCCGGCCAGAGGCGGGCTCGGGTTTAGTAGTTTTACCAGGAAAAGAAAAGGAAATGGCGCCGCCGAACGCCCGCAGGCTGGCCACAACGCCCCGCGCCGACAGCCGGCCCGTGGCCCAGCTGCCGCGTCGGCGGCTACCCATTTCAAATAAAAGCTATACCAGCCCCTGGGGAGGATGGAAAACGGCCGCCAGGCCCGCATGGGGCACCTGGATGGCCCGCGCCCGGTGGTAGCGCACGGCGGCACCGGGGTAGGTTGCCGGACGCGGCGGCACGAGCGAAACCGTGCCCGCGGGCAACATCTCCAACCGCTCTTTCAAGGGGTTGGGCAGCTGGTCTTCGCGCTCCTGCTGCTGCCGCAGCTGCTTGGCGAAATAGCACTTTCCGTTGCAGCGCAGGGCAGGCCGCATCTTGTTCACGCAGAAGCGCGCCGTGATGGTGACCCGGTTCAGGGCATAGTCCACCACCAGCACTTCGCGGCTGAAGGTTTGCAGCAGCACCAGGGCCACCAGGACGTAGGCTAAACAGGCTTTCAAGGCGGCGCGGCCGGGGTTTGAGCCGTAAAGGTAACCCCTAGCCTGGCGCGGCAGCCGTGAAATGAATGTTTTTATGCGTAATTCTGCCCCGTAGCGCTGCCGTCCTACCTGATTCAGACAACCCAATTCCCCTGCTGGTTGCTATTCCTATTTTAGTGAAATCTCACATGCTTTAT
>CAXUEM010000241.1:0-1572 GCA_964249885.1 uncultured Hymenobacter sp.
CCGGAAAGCACCGCCCGCGCATTGTGCAGCGACAAACCCATGGACACGGCCAGAAAGAGCAGAAACCGCGGGCCGAAAAGCCAGCCGGGGGCCGCTGGCTCGGCCCGGCGCCAGGCAGTAAAGTAGTAGGCCGTGAGTGGCAGAAACCCCAGCAGAAACACCGTAGCCAGCTGAAATACAACTTTCAGCTCCGGCCGAAAGGCGCGCACAAATACCAGCGGCACGCTGAGCAAGGCCATGAGCAGAATGACCACGAACACCGTGCTGTTGAGCAAATGAAACGCGGCGTGCAGCTTGGTGGCGGGCCGCTGCCCCGAGGCCAGCACCCGGCCCAGGTGCTTGCGGGCGGTTTGGGCGGCGCCCTTGGTCCAGCGGTACTGCTGCGACTTGAGAGCATCCATCTGGGCGGGCAGCTCGGCCGGAGCCACCACCTGGGGCAGGTACACGAAGCGCCAGCCGCGCAGCTGGGCGCGGTAGCTCAGGTCCAGGTCCTCGGTGAGCGTATCGGTGTGCCAGCCGCCGGCATCTTCTATGCAGCGGCGCCGCCAGAGGCCACCCGTGCCGTTGAAGTTGATAAAGTGCCCGGCCGCGGTGCGCCCCACCTGCTCGACGTGAAAGTGGGCATCGAGCCCAAACGCCTGCAGCCGGGTCAGCAGCGACTCTTCGGCGTTCAAATGGCCCCAGCGGGTTTGCACCACGCCCACTTCCGGCGCCGCGAAATGCGGCACGGTGCGGCGCAGAAAGTCTGGCTCCGGCACAAAGTCAGCGTCGAAGATGGCAATGAATTCGGCATCGGTTTCCAGCAGGGCTTGGCGCAGGGCGCCGGCCTTGTAGCCGGCGCGGCTTTGGCGCCGCACGTGGTCGATGTGCAAGCCCGCGGCCCGGTGGTGGGCCACGCGGGCGGCGGCCAGGGCCACGGTTTCGTCGTCGGAGTCGTCGAGCACCTGCACGTGCAGGCAGTCGGCGGGGTAGTCGAGCCGGGCCACCGCGTCAATCACGCGCTCCACCACGTAGCGCTCGTTGTAGAGCGGCAGCTGCACGGCCACGCGCGTCCAGCGGGCCGGGGCCGGTGGGGCCGGCGCCACCGGTCGGGCGTAGTAGCGCCGGGCCAGCAGGGTCAGGTGGAATTGGGTGAGGCTGAAACCGAAAATCAGCAGCAGGCACAAACCGTACAGTACCAGCAGCAGGATTTCCAGACCGGGCATTGGTGTGTGTGGAGGAATGAATTAAAGATTAGAAGAACATCATGCTGAGCGCAGCGGAAGCATCTCTAATGGGTAAGTAACTCCCGGCGAACAACGAGTAGATTACTGCTGCGGTAGAGATGCTTCCGCTGCGCTGCGCTCAGCATGACGTTCGGTTGTATCTATTTCCAGTACTTGAAAATCGTCCACAGAATCTTGTAGCCGGCGCCCAGCGTACCCTTCACCGTGCCGGACACCTTCGAGACGCCGATGCGGCGGCGGTAGCGCACGGGCACTTCTGTGGCGCGCAGGCCCTGGCGGGCGGCTTTGAGCTGCATTTCCACCGTCCAGCCGTAGGTCTGGTCCTGCATGTCCAGGGCCAGCAGGG
>CAXUEM010000241.1:1616-2094 GCA_964249885.1 uncultured Hymenobacter sp.
CCGCGGCCCGGATGGCGCGGAACGGGCCCAAGTCGGTGTAGCGCACGCCGTAGAGGCGGCGCAGCAGGCGCGTGGCCAGCCAGTTGCCGAACAGCTGCTGGGGCAGCATGGCCCCGCGCTCGCGCTCGCCCAGAGCTCGGGAGCCAATCACCATATCGGCCGCGCCGCGCAGGATGGGCGCCAGCAGGGCCGGCATTTCCTCGGGATAGTCGGAATGGTCGCCGTCGAGAAACACGATGATAGCGGGCCGCTGAGCGTCGGGCTGGCCGAACAAGTAGGCCATGCCGGCCAGGCAGGCGTGACCGTAGCCGGGGCGCCCTTCGCGCAGCACGGTGGCGCCGGCGGCGCGGGCCACGGCGCCGGTGTCGTCGGAGGAGTTGTTATCGACCACCACCACTTCGGCCACCAGTCCGACCGGGATTTCGGCAATAACCTGGGCAATGGCCCGGGCTTCGTTGTAGGCGGGAATGATGACGGC
>CAXUEM010000241.1:2104-4696 GCA_964249885.1 uncultured Hymenobacter sp.
GATGTGGCCTTGGGGCCGGTGACACCTGGCAGGCGCCGGCTTACTGGTAGAATCTTACCGGTTATTAACGCTGCTTGATAAGACTCATTTATGAATTGACTAGCTTTCACGCACTGAACTTTGCGCTGATGACTGCCATGTACTTAAGCTCAGCCAATAAGCGCCCATCTGGCCTCGGCTACTCATTTCTGACAGTTGAATGGGCGGTGAGGTCGGCAACTCATTTCCTGCTGAATGGGCGGCCACAAATGTTTGTAAATCCGACAAGTGTAAGAATTCTTCTCTCTGGAATACGTACTCCCAGCTACTATAACACTTGAGCATGGCAAGCAGCTCAGCATCAGCTGCGTGCATATAGAGTAGCTTATTGAGTTGTACCAACACGTTCAACTCAGCTTGTAAGTCAATTTCCCTAATGCCAGTGAAGCATCCCGGTTCCGTGATGGCGTACCACTGGATAAATAAAGCTCGTTTAAGGGATTCCTGATGATTATCCTGTTCAAGCAAGCTCGCATACGCCTGATGAACAGCCCGGTACTCCGCGAAAACACCCAGCTGCGCAAGAGTTGCCAGTTTAATCTCCATTGTGCCCTGCATATTCTCGACTATATACATGAGCCTTGCCTCTTGAGAAGCTAAGCTTAATAAGAATTGCGCGCTCATAATATCCGCAGCGAGTCGGCCAGAATGAGCGGCGAGGCCTGGTAGCGACCCGGGCGCGGACCGTTTTCGAGGTTGAGCACGCCGCGGGGGCAGGCCGTGGAGCAGAGGCCGCAGCCCACGCAGGCGGCCCGGATGATGGGCTCGCCGCGCTGGGCGTACTGCTTGACGTCGATGCCCATCTCGCACACGTTCGAGCAGTTGCCGCAGGAAATGCACTGCCCGCCGTTGGTCGTGATGCGGAAGCGCGAGAAGTGCTTTTGCAGCAAGCCCAGGTAGGCCGCCATGGGGCAGCCGAAGCGGCACCACACCCGGTTGCCCAGCAGGGGGTAGAAGCCCACGCCCACCACGCCCGAAAACACCGCCCCAATTACGAAGCCGTAGGTTTTGGAGGCCGCCTCGCCCACTGCGCCCAGGAAGTTATTGGTGGCAAAATTCACCCACAGCAGAATGGTGATGAGCACAATGGCGGCCAGAATGGGGTACACCAGGCGCACTTCGAGGCGCCAGGCGGCGCGGCTTTTGTCGGAGAGCTGCCGGTAGGGGTCGCCGGCGGTTTCGGCCAGGCCGCCGCAGCCGCACACCCAGGAGCAGTACCAGCGCTTGCCGTAGAAATACGTGAGCACCGGCGTGGCCAAAAACGACATTGCCGCGCCCCAGAACACCATGAACACGCCCAGCGCCTGCCCGTTTTGGGTTAAAGCCGTGCCCGTGCCCGGAAACAGGTAGTCGTATTTCAGCGGCCAGAAGTAGGTGAAGTAAAATTCCGGCCGCTGAAACGCCAGCAGCAGGCCCGGCAACAGAAAGGCAAAGCCGAGCTGAAAGAACATCACCGACAGCGTGCGCACGCGCTGGTAGGGCGAGTGGCGGTACTTCCACAGCGCCCGGCCGCCCATCAGCAGCACGGCCAGCGTGTAGAAAGTGCCGTAGAGAAACCACTGGTCGGCCGGCTGGCGGCGCAGGGCCTGGCTGAGCGGGTCCAGGGCGTGCACCAGGTTGTTGAGCAAGCCGAAATTGCCCTGCTGGTCGGGGCTGCTGAACCAGTACAGGATAACATAAAAGCCCGTGAGCACCAGGCCCGTAACCCAGGCCACGGCGCCGCGGCTGGTGCTGCCGCGGTGCCAGAGGCGGTTGTGGTGCACGCCGGCAGCGCCGCGCCCGAACTTAAACCAGCTCCAGCCCAGCGTGCCGGCGCTCACCAGGCCCAGGCCCAGGTAAAACAGAACGCGCGCCCGGCCTTGGTAGGCATCGGCCGCGGCCGGCAGCAGCGCCAGCAGGCCCAGCGCCACCACGGCCAGCAGGGCCTTCTCAGTGGCCGTGGTATCAGGCGCCGGCGGGGCCATACTTAGGGTAGAAACAGAAGAAGGAAGCATAAGAATAAGCAGTCTGAATAAACAAGTAAGAGCCGGTCCGGCTAGCGGCGCGGGAGGCTAGGCCGGCGCTGATTGCAACGCAAACTGCCGCTGCATGTCTTTTTCGTGGCGCTGGAAAAACTCGGGGTCGAAGTTGGCCTCGCGCAGGTGGCTTATGACAAAGTCAATGGAGGCGCCCTCGCGCAGCCACCGCTCCCAGACGTCGTGGCGCTGGCGCAGGCCCAGCGCGTTCACGCCCGTGACCCCCTGCTGGCCGTCCTGCCGGTAGTTGATGCGCAGCAGGCAGCCGCTGCCCTGCCACAGAAAGCTGGCCTGCCCGGCCGGCAGCTCGGCCGGCACGCGGCCGTAGGTCTGGTATTCGAGGTTGAAGAACTTGGCCGAGTTAAACCACACGCCGCGGCGGTAGGGCGTGGGCTGCCCGCAGATGCTGCGCGCCACGGTCTGGCCCTGCTCGCGGCCGGTGTACCAGAGCTGCTCCAGGGGCGCCTCGCCGGGGCCGGGCTGGCGGTGCTGGGCGCAGTCGCCGGCCGCAAATATGTTCGGGGCGCTGGTTTGCAGG
>CAXUEM010000241.1:4706-5380 GCA_964249885.1 uncultured Hymenobacter sp.
TCGGCAGCCCGAGGTGGTACTGGGCGATGCCGACGCCGGCCTGGGCCAGCTCCAGGTTGGGCACCACGCCGATGGCCAGACCCACCCACTGCGCGGGCAGCTCCTCGCCGGTGCTGGTGCGCACGGCCCGCACCCGGCCGGGCGGTCCGGCATCGGCCAGCAGTTCCTGCAGCTCGGTGTTCAGCTTTAAGTCAATGTGGTGCGCGGCAATCTGCTGCTCGACCAGGGCGGCTTCCTCCGGGGGCAGCACGCTGGCCCAGTAGCGGCTCTCGCGCACCAGCATGGTGACCTGAATGCCGCGCGAGTGCAGCATTTCGGCCAGCTCGATGCCGATGAGGCCGCCGCCCACCACCACGGCCTGCCGGATATTTTGGGTGTCGCGGGCCATCTGCTCCAGGTCGGGCAGGCCGTAGAGGCCCTGCACGCCGGGCAGGTGCTGGCCGGGCCAGCCGGCCAGCCGCGGCCGCGAGCCGGTGGCCAGCAGCAGGCGGTCGTAGGCCAGGGTCTGGCCGTTGTCGAGGCTGATTTGCTGCCGGGCCGTGTCGAGGCCGGTGGCGTGCGCGTGCACCAGCTCCAGGCGGTTTTCGGCCCAGTACCAGTCCTCGTGGGGCTTGGTGTCCGGGTAGCGCAGGTGGCCCAGGTAGAGGTACATGAGCGCCGTGCGGGCGTAGTGG
>CAXUEM010000242.1:0-4676 GCA_964249885.1 uncultured Hymenobacter sp.
TGCCCCTAAAACGTCTTCGTACGTCATTTGCAATCGGTCGGCTACTACCCGGAGTTGATGGCCCCGGCGAAACGTTAACTCAAAAACGAGTTCGGGCAGACTTTCGTCTGATGTCGGTTGCAAACCTACCGGTAAAGGCTCCGGTTCTAATACGGCAGAAGGTTTAGCCGCGAGGGCCTTCTGCCGGGCCAGTCGAATAATGGTCGCAGCCTGATTTGGGGACGGATTGGACTCCAGCGGCAGTTCTTCCGAACAGAACAGATCAACCAACACCCGCTGGGCCAGTTCGGGTTGCGGAAGGATTTGCAAGATAACGCCGTAAGCCAAGGGACCATACCAATCATACAGGGCAAGCCGGTCCTGCGTTGGCGCGTTCCGGGACACGCCGGTGCCGGGCGCGGCCGCAACCGCCGCGCGCATGGTAGCGTCGGCCGTGGGCTTGGCGGAGTCCAGGTCCGTGTCGGCCGCGTCCTCCTCGTCGCCCTCCGTCAGCGAAATAAGGTTGGGGCCGGCCAGCGCGCTGCCAGGCTCGGTGCTCAGCAACTGTGGGAGCCAGCGCACCAGCATGTCCTGCAGGCCCTCGCTGCGCACGGGCTTGGCGATGTAGTCGTCCAGGCCCTGGTCGACGAAGCGCTGGGCGTCTTCCTGCATGGAATAAGCCGTCATGGCCACCACCGGCGGGCAGTTGGTGCTCAGGCGCTCGCGCAGAGCCTTGGTGGCGGCCACCCCATCCATCTCGGGCATCTGGATGTCCATGAAAATCAGGTCGTAGCCGGCGCCGGGCGCCGTGGCCCGGGTCAGGGCGCTCAGGCCGTTGCTGGCCCGGTCTACCTGGCAGCCCAGCTTGCTGAGCAGGCGCTGGCCCACCTTGCGGTTGATGGCGTTGTCGTCGACGAGCAAGACGCGCGGCGGCCGGCCGAAGGTGAGGCGGGCGGGCTCGTCGTGCAGGGGGCGGTACACGCTGCCGGTGGGTACCGAGCCCTCGGCCGGGGCCGCCTGGCAGTTGATGGTAAACCAGAACACGCTGCCATCGCCGGCGTTGGAGAGCACCCCGATTTCGCCGCCCAGCAGCTCGGCCAGCTGCTTGCTGATGCTCAGGCCCAGGCCCGTGCCGCCGTAGCTCTTGCTCAGGGAGTTATCTAATTGCGTAAAGGCGTTGAAAAGCTGGGCGGCCGCATCCTCGGCAATGCCGATGCCCGAGTCCTGCACCGCGAAGCGCAGCGTGTGCCGCTCGCCGTCGGTGCTCACGCTGCTCACCACCACGCTCACCGTGCCGCGGTTCGTAAACTTGATGGCATTGGATACCAGGTTGGAGAGAATCTGCAGCAGGCGCATCTCATCGGTGACGATGCTGATGGGCGTGTGGGGCGTGATGTGGTAGGTGAAGCGCAGGCGCTTCTGCTCGGCGCGGTAGCTGAACAGGGCCTTGATGCGGGCCAGCACGCTTTCCAGCACCACCGGCGCCTCGCGCAGGCGCAGCTTGCCGGCCTGAATTTTCGACAAATCCAGAATGTCGTTCAGGATGGTCAGCAGGGCATCGGAGCTTTTGCGCAGCGTGTCCACATAGTCGAGCTGTTCCTCGCCGGTCACAGTCTGGTCGAGCAGGTCTATCATGCCGATGATGCCGTTCATGGGCGTGCGCAGCTCGTGGCTCATGTTGGCCAAGAACTGCGACTTGGCGGCCAGGGCGGCTTCGGCGGCGTCTTTGGCGTGGCGCAGCTCATCCTGAATCTGGCGCATCTCGCTCACGTCGCGGGCAATGCCCTCGGTGCCGTGCACGCCGGAAGCGGCCACGCGGGCATTCACCAGCACGCTCACCGGGTGGCCGTCCTTGTGGCGCATCTGGGTTTCGTAGTTGCGCAGCCCGCCCGAACGCATCACCTCCTCCGTGAGCTTGTCGCGGTCCACGTCGTCGTAGTAGTAGTCCATCACCGGGCGGCCCATCACCTCGGTGGGCTCGTAGCCCAGCACCTCGCGCACCGAGGGGCTCACGATGGTCAGCAGGCCCTGCTCGTCGGTGCGGTAGTAGATGTCCTGAAACGACTCGAAGATAGAGCGAAACTTCTCTTCTTGCGCCTGCAGCGCCAGCTGGGTGCGCTTCTGCTCGGTAATGTCGTGGGCAATGGCCGAAATTTCGACCAGCGAGCCGTCGTCGTGGCGGATGGGGTTGAGGTGAATGTCGGCCCAGGTATTTTTGCCGCTGGCATCGCGCAGCCACACCTCGAAGCGCTGGGTCTGGCCCGCAATGGCAGCCTCGTAGTGGCGCACAAAGGCCTCGCGGGCGCCGGCTTCCATGCGGGCCAGGTCGGCCTGCCACACGCTCATGCCCACGAAGGGGTACGTGCCGTTGCGCCGCAGAAAGAAAGCGGCGTAGTTGCGGTTGAAGTTGAGCAGGCGGCCCTTCACGTCCACGGTCCACATCAGATGAGTGCCGCTCTCGAAGATGGCGTTCAGGCGGGCGCTTTGCTGCTGCAGGCGGGTTTCCTGCTGCTTGCGCTCAATGGCCAGCGCCACCTGGCTCGAAATAAAGTAGAGCACCTCCAAATCGGCCGGGTCGTAGGCCTCGGGCTGGTCGTAGCTGCGCACGCCCATGGCCCCGATGATGCGCTCGCCCACGCGCAGCGGCGCGCACAAACTGATGGCCGCAATGGGCCCGAAGGACGTCATTTCGCCCCGCGCCACCAGAGCCTGCTGCTGGGCGCGGGTCAGCATCTGCGGCTCGCCGGAGTTAATGACATACTCCAGAAAGCCGGTCGAGTACGGCACCACGCCCTGCTCCACGGGCTGAGCCTCGTCGACCACGTACACGAAATCGAGGGTCGTGCGCTCGTCGTCGCAGAGGGCAATGACGAAGGAGTTGGTGTTGAGCACCCGGCTCAGCTCGCGGTGAATGGCCTTGTAGAGCGCCGCCGGGTCTTTGGCCGAAATGGCCAGGTTGGCGATGCTATAGTACACCTTCTGCAGGCGCTCGGCCTTGATGCGGTCGGTGATGTCGTGCAGCACGGCGCGCACCCCGCGCAGCTGCCCGGCCTCGAAGGTGGGCGTGAGCGAGCCCAGCAGGTGCACCGGCCGGCCGGTGCGGGTCAGCAGCACGGTTTCGACTTTATTTACCGGCTCGCCCTCGCCGAGCTGCCGCAGCTGGTAGAGCAGCTTGGCGCGGTAGTAGGGGTGCACCACGTCGTTGATGGTGCGGGCGGCCAGCTCCTGGTCGGTATAGCCGAGCTTGTCGCGCCCGGCCTTGTTAATAAACAGGAAGTTGCTGCTCTCGGCGCTGAGCTGGAGCACCAGGTCCTGGGCGTTGTCGAGAAAGTCCTGGAGGTGGCTGTGGTCGTCGGTGGTCAGCAGCTGGGTGGCCTGGCTGCGGTCGGCCAGCTCGCGGCCCACGCGCCAGCCGCCCACCACGCGGCCCAGCTCGTCGCGGGTCAGGCCGCAGGTCCAGTGCATGACGCAGAGGCGGCCGGTGCGCGTGAGCATGGGCCGGTCGTAGGGTGCGGGCGAGGTGCCCTCGTCCATGGACTGCTGGTAGGCCTGCTGGCGGGCAACCCGGTCAGCGGGTAAAGACAGGGTCTGGTGGTAGTGCTTGCCCAGCAGGTCGGCCCGCTCGTAGCCGCTCAGGGTCAGGAAGAAATCGTTTACGGCCACTATCAGGCCCTCGCGGTCGGTGAGCACATACGCCAGCTCCAGCTGGTTCAGCAGCTCGGCCGGGGGAGGCGAAGTAGGTCCGGCCACAAAAGCCGGCAGCAGCGTAAGGTCAGCCATGAGAAACGCAGAAGCGGAGCGGATAGGCAGCTAATACGCCGCGCCGGGCCGGGTGGCGTAAGTTTGGGGCGAATAACGCCCTAAAGCGCCGTATCGTTCAGGTGACGGCTGCTCCGTCTACCCGATTTTTTCGCGCTTTGTTGTCTGCCGCCCCGCCCGCCGCCGCGCCCCGGCTGGTTTTTGCCGTCACCTCCGACCTGGTTTTCGACCAGCGCATGCAGCGCATCTGCGGCTCTTTGGCGGCGGCTGGCTACCGGGTGCTGCTGGTGGGCTGGCAGCGCCCGGCCTCGCTGCCCCTGCCCGCCGGGGCTAACCCAGCAGGAAGTAGCTACGAGCAGCACCGGCTGCAAGGCTGGTTTCAGAAAGGCAAGCTGTTTTACCTCGAGTACAACCTGCGCCTGCTGCTGTTCCTGCTGGGCCAGCGCGCCGCGGCCTGGTGCGCCTGCGACCTCGATACGGCCCTGCCCGTGTGGCTGCGCGCGCGGCTGGGCGGCCAGCCGTTCGTGTACGATGCGCACGAGTTCTTCACCGAGGTGCCCGAAGTGGTGCGGCGCCCGGCGGTGCAGCGCGTCTGGCGTTGGGTGGAGGATTTCATCGTGCCCCGCGCCGACCTAGCCTACACCGTGGGCCCGGCCCTGGCGAAGCTGTTTGAACAGCGGCACGGTCGCCCCTTTGCCGTGGTGCGCAACGTGAGCCGGCTCGAGGAAGCCTCCGACCCCCTGCTGGGCCCGCCCCGGAGGGCCGCCCCCAGCCAGGCCCCGCCGGGCTCCTACCTCTTGTATCAGGGCGTGCTGAACGTGGGCCGCGGCCTGGAAGCCCTGCTGGACGCCATGCCGCAGGTGCGGGGCCGGTTGGTGATTTGCGGCGAGGGCGACTTGTCGGCCGAGTTGCGGGCGCGGGCGGTCGGGCTGGGTTTG
>CAXUEM010000242.1:4690-5360 GCA_964249885.1 uncultured Hymenobacter sp.
AATCGGGCCAAGTGGAGTTTCGGGGTTTCGTGCCGCCGGCGCAGCTGCGCGAGGTCACGCGCGGAGCCGCCGTGGGCGTCATGCTGCTGGAAAACACCGGCCTGAGCTACTACTACTCGCTGGCCAACAAGTTCTTCGACTACCTGCACGCCGGCATCCCGCAGGTGCTGATTGATTTTCCCGAATACCGCGCGCTCAACGACGAGTTCGACGTGGCCGAGCTGGTGCCCGACCTCGACCCGGCCCGGTTGGCCGCGGTGCTCAACACCCTGCTGGCGCCGGCCACGCCTGGGCAGCAGAGCCGCTACCAGCAGCTGGCCGCAAACTGCCGCCGCGCGCGGCAGCAGCTAAGCTGGCAGCGGGAAGAGCAGGGGCTGCTGCAGTTGTGGGCGAAGCTCGTGCCTATCGATGTGCCCGTTAAGTAAGACATCACCTTCACCCGCCTGGTCCGCATTTATCAAGTTGCGGCCTTAGCTTTAGCCAGCTGAGCCAATTCGTTTCCCCTTCATGAAAAAACTTCTTCCCGCCCTGCTGCTCGGCGCCGGCTGCTTTGCCAGCGGCGCTTTTGTGGCCCGGCCCACGGCCGCCGACGAAATCACCGTGCCGCTGGCCCGCGCCGCCCAGCAGCTGTTCGGCCTGACTTTCACCGATGCCCAACTGGATTCTACGC
>CAXUEM010000243.1:0-856 GCA_964249885.1 uncultured Hymenobacter sp.
GGCCACCAGGCCACGGCGCGCTTTCTCGTCCTGGGCGGGTGCAGCTCGTCTTCCAGGCGCTCCCACACGGCGCGCGGGGGCGGGGTGCGGTGGCCGTGCAGGCCCTCGCGGAACAGCTTATCAATATCGTCCGGTTGCATAGTATTCTTTGTGAGTATGAGCGGAAGCGGTAGTTGGCCCGGCGCCCAGCCAGCGCTGCAGCATGCCGCGGGCCTTGCTGAGCTGCGACTTGGAGGTGCCCTCCGAAATGCCCAGCAGCTCGGCAATTTCCTGGTGGCTGTAGCCTTCCACGGCGTAGAGGTTGAACACGGCGCGGTAGCCGGGCGGCAGCTGCGTGAGCAGGGCCAGCAGGTCGTCGGCCTGCAGCTGGGTGTCGGCCGTGGCGGGCGTGGCCAGCAGGCGCGGGTCGGCATCGTCGAGGTTGACTTGCAGAGCTTCGCGCTTGCGCAGCTGGCCCAGGGCCTCATTCACCATGATGCGCCGCACCCAGCCCTCGAAGCTGCCCTCGTGCCGAAACTCCGGCAGGGCCCGAAACATCTTCGTGAAGCCCACCAGCAGGGCCTCCTCGGCGTCCTCGTCGCGCTTGAGGTAGCGCCGGCACACCGACAGCATGAGCCCGGCCAGCTGCTCGTAGAGCTGGCGCTGGGCGCGGTGCTCGCCCCGGCAGCAGGCGGCGATGAGGTCAACTTCGGACACGGCGGCGTAGGAGTGGAGCAGACGCAAGGTAGCGGGTTCAGCGCGTCAGATGCGGCCCGGCCGGGGCGGGTTGCCTGGGGCCGCAATATTTTTTGCCGCAAGCGCCGCCAGGCGGTCAGGTGGCCCCGGGGGGGCGGCCGGCCCGCGCCGGGGTTTGGGG
>CAXUEM010000243.1:866-1821 GCA_964249885.1 uncultured Hymenobacter sp.
ACCTGGGGGGGGGGGGGGGGGGGTTGGGTCTGGCCCGCGGGGGGGGCCGGGGGACCGGCCGTCGTTTGTGCCAGTAGGAAGTAAATGGGCGAATCAACCCGACGACAGCCGGTCGGACGCCGTTGGCGTCGGCCTGGACCGCCTGACGCTTTGCCAAAGTCCTGGAGCAGCACCATCAGGCGCCGGCCCGAAGGGTGTCTGCGGTAGCAAGGCCAGCAGGGCCGCGCGGACCCGCTGCACGCGTTCCGCACCGCGCCGGTGGGTAATGGTGCCGTTAGGAAAAACAGCGCATAACAGGGCAGGGGAGAAGCAACCGCCAACCCGAGGGAACATGTGGACCCGCAAACCCACGTCAGCCCTGCGGCTGCCCCCGGCTGGCCGGCGGGCCACTGCTGCTAGTGCCACTGCTAATATTGGCCTACTGACAGCATGACCAGCGTGCAGGCTTCCTCGGTGGCGATGCCCCGGGCCCGAGCGCGGCGTTCCAGCTCGGGATTTTCGGTACCGGGATTGAAAATAATGCGTTTGGGCTGCAAATCCAGAATGTAGTCGTACCAGGCCGGCTGGTTCTGCGGGCCCACGTACAGCGTCACCGTGTCGAGCTCGGTGACTGCGGGCCGGTCGGTGTGAATGGGCTGGCCTGCTACCTCGCCGCGGCGAATGCCCACGGGCACTACCTCGTGGCCGTGGCGTTTCAGTTGATGCACGGCCCGGTAAGAGTAGCGCGCGGGGTTGTCGGAGGCGCCAAGCACCAGGGTTTTCTTAGGCACGGGGTTCATCAGTTTTGGGGTGAAAGAAGTTGCCGCCGAGCACCTCTTGCCGGGCCGGCTCCTGAACTTCCAAACGCACAGGATGCCGGCGCGGTTGAGCTGGCTGGCTCAGAACATGGTCGGCCATACAAACCAGATGAAGCTGCTTACCCATTTGTTTGTGCAAATGGGTAAGATTTAAAAAC
>CAXUEM010000243.1:1831-5349 GCA_964249885.1 uncultured Hymenobacter sp.
GGCCTCCGCCACCCGCTCACCGTCCATGGCCGCCGAGACAATGCCGCCGGCGTAGCCCGCGCCCTCGCCGCAGGGAAACAGGCCCCGCAGCTCGGGGGGCGCCAGGCTGGCCGGCTCGCGCGGGATGCGCACCGGCGCCGAGGTACGGCTCTCCACGCCCACAATCTGGGCCGCGTTGCTGGCATAGCCGTTGATTTTACGCCCGAAGTTCTGGAAGCCCTGTCGCAGCCGCTCGGCCAGCACCGGGCCCAGCACGGCGTCCATCTCCACCGAGAGCAGGCCGGGCTGATAGGAGGTTTCCAGCAGGGTAGGCGAAAGCTTCTGCTGCAGAAAGTCGCCCAGGCGCTGCGCCGGCGCCAGCTGGGTGCCGCCGGCCAGCGCGCAGGCGCGCTGCTCCAGCTCCTGCTGCAGGCGCAGGCCGGCCAGCGCGCCGTGCGCCCGCAGGTCCAGGTCGCGCAGCTCCACAGCCGCCACGATGCCGGAGTTGGCAAAGCGTGAGTCGCGGCGGCTGGGGCTCATGCCGTTCACTACCACCTCGCCGGGCGCCGTGGCCGCCGGCACAATGAAGCCGCCCGGGCACATGCAAAACGAGAACACGCCGCGCTGCTCGGCTTTCACCTGCGTTTGGTGCACCAGGGCGTAGGAGGCCGCCGGCAACTGGCCCCGCTCGGCCCGGCGGTACTGGGCCTGGTCTATCAGGCTCTGCGGGTGCTCGACGCGCACGCCCAGCGCAAACGGCTTGGCCTCAATGAGCACTCCGCGCCGGTGCAGCAGCTCGTAAATGTCGCGGGCCGAGTGGCCGGTGGCCAGCACCACGGCGTCGGCTTCCAGGGTCTCGCCGGTGGCCGTCAGCACACCGCGCAGCCGCTGCTGCTCGATAATAAAGTCGGTTACGCGGGTTTCAAACCGCACCTCGCCGCCGGCTTCGGTTATGGCCTCGCGCAGGGCCTGCACCACGGCCGGCAGCTTATTCGTGCCGATGTGGGGGTGGGCATCGACCAGAATGTCGGGCGTGGCGCCGTGCTGCACCAGCCGCCGCAACACCCGGCCTACGTCGCCGCGCTTGGTGGCGCGGGTGTAGAGCTTGCCGTCGGAGTAGGTGCCGGCCCCGCCCTCGCCGAAGCAGTAGTTGGAGTCGGGGTGCACCACGTGGTCTTTGTTAATAGCGGCCAGGTCGCGGCGGCGGGTGCGCACGTCCTTGCCGCGCTCCAGCACCACGGGCTTCAGGCCCAGCTCGATGGCCCGCAACGCAGCAAACAGGCCCGCCGGCCCGGCCCCGACGATGAGGACGGAGCGCCGCGCGTTTTTAACATTTGGGTAAGAAAACCAGGGGCCAAACAGCTCGGCCGGCGGGGCCGTGCGGTACACGTCGGCCCGCAGGCGCACCAGCGGCTGCCGGCCCCGCGCATCAATGGAGCGGCGGCGCAGGTGCACAAAATCGGCCTGGCCGGGTTGCAGGCCGGCCTGGGCCAGAATGGCCTCGTAGCGGCTCAGCTCGTCGTAGGCAATTTCCGGGGGCAGCAGCAGCTCCAGCTCCTGCGGAGCGGGCGTAGCAGCAGAGAAGTCAGACATTACAATCAGGATAGGGGAGGCAGTTAACCTCCAACTCAGTAAAAGAAGCCGCGGCAGCACCCCGGCGCCGCCGACTAACGCCCGGCAGCGGCCGCAAAGTTCAGCCAAAATTGGCCGCCGCCGCAGTACCCAGGCCGCTGCTTGCCCGGTGCTTACCAAACAGTACGTACCGGGTCGGGCGTTACCCCTCAAATCAACTGGGGTAGTGCCTGCCCGGCCGCCGACATTGCCGGCAACCGGCGGCCGTGGCTCTGCCCCCGAAACCTTCTTCCACTTTCTTCTTATGCCCACCATTGCCCTTTTCGGCGCCTCCGGTCAGACCGGCCGCCAGTTCCTGACCAAAGCCCTGGCGCAGGGCCACCACATCCGGGCCCTGGTGCGCACCCCGGCCAAGCTGGCCGACGTGCAGTCGCCGCAGCTCGAACTAATTGCCGGCGACGTGCTCGATGCCGCCGCGGTGCGCCGTACGGTGCAGGGCTGCGAAGTGGTGGTGAGTTTATTTGGACAGGTGAAAAACTCGCCGCCCGACGTGCAGACGCGTGGCACCCAGCACATCGTGGCGGCCATGCAGGAGCTCGGCGTCAACAAGATTATCAGCCTCTCCGGCGGCGGCCTGCCCTACGCCGAAGACCAGCCCAAGCTGGCCGACAAGCTCATTCGCGGCATCATGAAGCTGTTCGTGCCGCAGGTGCTCAGCGACGCCGCCGGCCACGCCGAGGTGTTGCGCCGGAGCGGCCGGCGCTGGATAATTGTGCGCGGCCCCCGCCTTACCAACGACCCTGGCCAGGGCCGCTACCGCGTCGGCTGGGTGGGCGTCAACAGCAGCACCAAGCTCAGCCGCGCCGACCTGGCCGACTTCCTGCTCACGCAAGTCGAGGACGAGCAGTTCGTGGGCAAGATGCCCATGGTCAGCAACTAAGGCTGTCTGGGTGAAGAAACCGGACCGCGAAGCAGCGGGCCGGTAGGAGGCAGCCAGCAGGGGGTAAGGCCGGTGCGTACCGCGAGGCGGTCCGGCTCTCTGGGGGTGGCCGCCTGACAGGCTGCCCTCAGGTTCATGAAGGTGGCCTGAACAAAGTACCCCCTGCTGGCGCTAACTGCAGCCGGTCGGACCCCTGTTATCAATCGGACCGCTTCCTGGCGCGCACTACCACCGGTCTGAGGGCTGTAAGGCGTCCGACCGAACTGCCTCCCGGCTCGGTTCAACCAGCGGCGTTGGCTGCCAAGGCCGGCGGCTAGTACGCAAAGATGTTATTCTGATTTTGGCACCGCGGCCAGCTGCTCTTTACCTATCCAGATGGACTGCTGGTTGACAAACTCTCGTATTCCCAAATGGGAAAGCTCGCGGCCGTAGCCGGACTTCTTGACGCCGCCGAACGGCAGCTCGTAGAGCGAGCGCACCAGCCCATTGATGAACACGGCCCCGGCCTCGAGGCGCGGGGCCAGCTCCCCGCCGCGACTTACGGCCCGGGTCCAGATGGCGGCGCCCAGCCCGAAGCGCGAGTCGTTGGCCAGCTGCACGGCGTGGTCAGCGTCGCGGGCGCTGATTATCAGCGCTACCGGGCCGAAAAGCTCCTCGGCGTAGGCCCGCTGCCCGGCCCGGATGTTGGTGAGTATCATGGGCCGGAACAGGGCCGTGCCGGGACGCACCTGCCCACCGGCCAGGGCCACGCGGGCGCCCTGCGCCACCGAGTCATGCACCTGCTGGCTGAGCTCGTCGGCCAGGTCGGGGCGGGCCAGCGGGCCGTACTGCGTGGCCTCGTCGAGCGGGTCGCCGGGGCGCAGCTGCGTTAGTTGCTCTTTTAGCATTTGAGTAAACTGCTTGAGCACGCCTCGCTCCACGATGAAGCGTTTGGCGGCAATGCAGCTCTGCCCGGAGTTGAGCATGCGGCTCTGGGCGGCCACGCTGGCGGCAGCAGCCAGGTCGGCGTCGGCCAGCACGATAAAGG
>CAXUEM010000244.1:0-5344 GCA_964249885.1 uncultured Hymenobacter sp.
CTGAACGCCGAGCCGGCGCAGAGCTTCCTGAGTCAGAGTCGGCCCTACAGCTTCGGGCTGGAGGCAGGCGTGGACTTTGGCCAGAAGTCAAAAGCCAACAAGCTCTAAGCTCCGTTTCTTTAATCTGCTATTTCTCGCCATTTCATTCGCCTGACTCCTGCCGTATGCGCGTCCAACGCCTTTTTGCCCTGCTGCTGGCCACCAGCTTGCTTAGCGCCTTTCAATGCGAAGGCGATGAGCCGCAGGCCTGCCCGGTTGACTTCGTGGAAACCAGCATAGCTAAGCTACAAGCGCAGCCCAAGCAGAACCCGGCCGCCGAGATAGTGGGCTACACGTATCGGGGCGCCACGGTCTACTACATCAGCAGCCCCTGCTGCGACCGGTACAACAACCTCTACGATGCCTGCGGCGGGCTGCTCTGCGCGCCCGACGGTGGCCTCGACGGCAAGGGCGACGGCCGCTGCGCTGACTTCGCGGCGCAGGCCACTGACCGCCGCGTTATCTGGCGCGAACCACGCTAGCTAATTAGCTAGCGCCAGCAGGGGGTACGGGGCGGGTAAACTTCGGTGCGCCGCCCCGTGCCCCCTGCTGGCCCGGCTTTTCTTGGAACGGCGGAAACCCAAGCTGCTTCGCTGCGGTTAGACCAGACGGCCCAGCCCGGGCCGCTTATCTTTCCCGCATGGACCAATACCAACTCACGTCGGAGTTCAAGCCCACCGGCGACCAGCCCACGGCTATTGCCAAACTAGTGGAGGGCGTCAATAATGGCGAGCCGGCCCAGGTGCTGCTCGGCGCCACCGGCACCGGCAAGACCTTCACCATGGCCAACGTCATCGCCGAAACCGGCCGGCCGGCGCTGGTGCTTTGCCACAACAAAACCCTGGCCGCGCAGCTCTACGGCGAGTTCAAGTCGTTTTTCCCGAATAATGCCGTCGAGTACTACATCAGCTACTACGACTACTACCAGCCGGAGGCCTACATCGCCAGCACCGACGTTTTCATCGAGAAAGACCTGGCCATCAACGAAGAGATTGAGAAGCTGCGCCTGCACACCACGGCCACGCTGCTCAGTGGCCGGCGCGATGTCATTGTGGTGGCTTCGGTGTCGTGCATCTACGGCATCGGCAACCCGGAGGAGTTCAGCAAAAACGTCATTTACCTGGCGCCGGGCCTGCGCTACTCGCGCAATAACCTGCTCTACCAGTTCGTGCAGATTCTGTACTCGCGCACCGAGGTGGAGTTCACGCGCGGCACCTTCCGGGTGAAGGGCGACACCGTGGACATTTTCCCCGCTTACGCCGACTTCGCCTATCGCATCTACTTTTTCGGCGATGAAATTGAGACCATCCAGAAGATAGACCCGGCCACCGGCAAGAAGCTGACGGATGAAAAGTCGGTGACGCTTTACCCGGCCAACCTGTTCGTGACCGGCAAGGAAACGCTGCACCAGGCAATCAAGGAAATCCAGTTCGACATGGTGCAGCAGCATTCCTACTTCGAGAAGGAAGGCCGTGACTCCGAAGCCAAGCGCATTCAGGAGCGCACCGAGTTTGATTTAGAGATGATACGCGAGCTGGGCTACTGCTCCGGCATCGAGAACTACTCGCGCTACTTCGACCGGCGCGAGCCCGGCGCGCGGCCGTTCTGTCTGCTCGATTATTTCCCCCAGGACTACCTGCTGGTGGTCGATGAGAGCCACGCCACCATGCCCCAGATTCGGGCCATGTGGGGCGGCGACCGCAGCCGCAAAACCGCGCTGGTCGAGTACGGCTTCCGGCTACCGTCGGCGATGGACAATAGACCGCTGACATTCAACGAGTTCGAGAGCATGTACCGGCAGGCGGTGTTCGTGAGCGCCACGCCGGCCGACTACGAGCTGGAGCAGTCGGGCGGCATCATCGTGGAGCAAATTATCCGCCCCACCGGCCTGCTCGACCCCGAAATCGACATTCGCCCCAGCTCTAATCAAGTCGATGACCTGCTGGACGAGGTGGACAACCGCGTGAAAATGGGCGACCGGGTGCTGGTGACGACCCTGACCAAGCGCATGGCCGAGGAGCTGAGCAAGTACATGGACCGCCTCGGCATCAAGGTCGAGTACGTGCACTCGGACGTGAAAACCCTGGACCGGGTGGAAATCCTGCGCCGCCTGCGTTTGGGCGAGATTGACGTGCTCATCGGCGTGAACCTTCTGCGCGAGGGCCTGGACCTGCCGGAAGTCAGCCTGGTGGCCATTCTCGATGCCGACAAGGAAGGTTTTCTCCGGGACCAAAGAAGTCTGATTCAGACCATGGGCCGCGCCGCCCGCAACGACCGCGGCAAGGTCATCATGTACGCCGACCGCATCACCGGCTCCATGCAGCGCGCCATCGACGAAACCAACCGCCGCCGCGCCACCCAGCTGGCCTATAACGAGGCCCACGGCATCACGCCGCGCACTGTGCGCAAGAGCCACGCCGAAATCATCGGCCAGACCGACCTAGCCGACTACCGCGTGGTGGAAGGCACTGCCTACGCTGGCCCCGATGCCGACGGCACTGCCACGCTGGCCCTGGCCGCCGAGCCCGTGGTAGCCATGATGACCCGCCCGGAGCTGGAAAAGCTGATAAAAACGACCGAAAAGCAGATGGAAGCCGCCGCCAAGGAGCTGGACTTCCTGCAAGCCGCCAAGCTGCGCGACGAGCTGGCCGCCCTGCGCACCATGCTCAAGGGCAAGCGGGAGTAGGGCCTTGGCATATTATATGAGCAAGGGGCAGTTGGCCGCCGCAACAGCGGCTGACTCACCCATTTCCCATTTTCGGCCATGAAATATCTGTTACTGCTAGTGGTTCTGCTTGGACTGCACGAGGCCGGCGCTCAACCAAGGCCGGTGCCGGTGCTCTCCGCCTTGCCCGCCACGGGTCCGCAGCCGCCGGTGACTACTTCCTTACGCAGTGGGGACCCGGGCGTGCGCTACGAGTACCAACTGGTGCATCAGGAAGACAACCGCTGGATTTGGCTGGCTCCCGCTTGGCGCGGTCAGACCAAGCTGGAGCTGCGCCGGAGCTTGTTCAACGCCAGTGCAACCGCTGAACTGGATGCCCTGCTGATGCAAACCTTCAATGGATTGGCGGCCGAAGGCTGGGAGCTGCTGGAAAGCTGCGTCATAAGCCAGCCTACCCAAGCCAAGCACGACATCGACACCTCCCTGAGCTTCAATGACCCGCAGCGGCCGAAATACTCGGGTACGACCACCTTGGAATCGGCCACGCATCTGCGCTACCTGTTTCGGCGGCCACTCCCGCGCTGATTTGCTATTACCCGCTTGTGGGCTGCGTTTTCAAGAATGAAGCAGCGCCAACCTTTACCCTACCCGCGTTTCCTCGCGGGCCGGCGTCCACTCGTCGTGCCGGCACTCCGGGCAGGTGGCCTGCCCGCCGCGGGGCAGCTCCTGCACCTGCCCGCACTGGGCGCAGGCGAACTTGCCGTCCTGCTCTACCCGGCGGCGCTTTTCGGTCAGGCGCTCGGGCCAGATGGGCAGGCCGGGCCTGACGTCCTCGTCGGCGTAAAAGAACACGCTCATCTCGCCGGTGGCCTCAATGTAGGCGCGGCGTACCTGACCCAGGTGCTCCACCTGCAGCTGCCGCAGCTCGCCAAACAGCTCTTTCTGCGTGAGATTCTGCTTCTGGAAGCTTTCGAGGCAGATTTTGCCTTCTTCAATCAGCAGCACCGGGGCGCCTTCCAGAAAATCGGAGAAGCGCGGAAAATGCTCGGTGGCCCGGTTGAAAAGGTAGTACAGCAGCGACACCATCGTAAACACGACCAGGGCGTGCATCAGCGGCGTGTCGTCGTACAGCATGGTGTCACCGGCGGCCGAGCCCAGGGCCAAGATGATGCTCAGCTCGAACAAGGACAGCTGCTTGACGCCGCGCCGGCCCGTCACGCGCAGCGCGGCGATGGTCATCAGGTACGTGAGCACGCAGCGCAGGGCTACTTCGAGCAGAAAGAGCGGCGGCTCGTTGGCCGACCATAGCATGCGCTGCCAGTCGAAGGGCGTGATGTCGGCGGCCAGCAGAATGAAAGAACCTATCATAGCGCCGCTTACGTAGGGGTCGGCGCGTAGTTTGATGCCGCGGGAAGGGCAGCAGGAAAGCCCGGCAGCCAGCGGACGCTTGGCGGTAAGCCTGTTTTCCGGGCTCAGCCTGACAAGCACGGCCCTGCTGCCAGCCGCTGCGCAAACGCCACCAGCCAAAGCCAACCAACGGCCGGGAGCAGGCGGCAAAACGACCCGCCAAAAAAACGCATTTTGTGTTTTGCCAAGAGCCACACTTGGCAAACAAAACGCCTGACGAACGGCGGCAGCCGCTCAGGCAGGAGCCGCCTACTGGGCTGACGGCATCAGAAAGCGCCGAATCCAACGAGCATGATTGGCACGGGATAAAAGACGAAAATTCTTTACCAACCTTAACACGCTTTAAAAGAAGCTGTAGAAGAAGGAGTCGAACCTCCAAGGAGCAGTTAGCCGGCCGCGAAGCCAATTTGTCCTTTATCTCCACCCCCGAGAGAGGAGGGCGTGTCTGCCAGTTTCACCATTCTACAAAGTACACCGGGCCGCCTGCCTCGAATGTGCCAAATGTAAGAACATAACCAGGGCACACAACTAGTTAATCCATTTTCTTTACCGCGGGCCGCCTGGTCAGTCACACCGGCACCGCGCGGCTAATGGCCCGAGTCCCAGTCGTAGCCCAGCTTGGCCCAGAAGTCGGCGGGCCGCTCGGCGGTGAAGCGCATGGTGCCGATGCGCTTGAGGTACTTGATGCCGTACTTGAGCGGCGTCACCAGCCGCAGCGGGGCGCCGTGGGCCAGCGTGAGGGGCTGGCCTTCCATCTCGTAGCAGAGCAGGGTTTGCGGGTGCAGGGCGCTGGCCATGTCCAGGCCCACGTAGTACTTGCCGTCGGGCGTTGCCAGGCCCAGATAGGAGGCCAGGCCGGCGGGGTTGGCGGCGTCGGCGCCGGCCAGCAGGGGGTAGCGGGCCACGAAGTCGGCAAGGCGGGCGCCGGCCCAGGTCACGATGGTGCTCCAGCCCTCGATGCACTTAAGCTCGGTCGTGATTTCGACGCGGGGCAGGGCCTTGATATCGGCCAGGCTGAACTCCTGGGTGCGGGGCGCGGTGCCGGGCGGCGCGTAAGCCTGCACCTTCAGGGTCCAGGCGGCGGGGTCGAAGTTCTGGCCGAGGCCAATGTCGCCGTTCACGCGCGGCATCAGGCCGCGCCGGCGGCTAAATTCGGGGGCCAGCCGCGTGTTTTTGTAGTAAGCCGCCGAGAGCTGCCCGTTGGCGTCCAGCACCCGGCGCAGGGGCCAGGCA
>CAXUEM010000245.1:0-3344 GCA_964249885.1 uncultured Hymenobacter sp.
CGCCTTTTATGCGCAGTTCAATAAAGTAGCCGCCATCCGGCACGTGGTGGTGGCCTACCAGCAGGGGGTGGCTGTGGGCTGCGGGGCTTTTAAGTCTTTTAACGAAGAAGCGGTGGAAATCAAGCGCATGTTTGTGCGGCCCGCGCACCGCCAGCAGGGGGTAGCCCAGGCCGTGCTGGCCGAGCTGGAAAGCTGGGCCCGGGAGCTTGCCTACCCGGCCTGCGTGCTTGAAACCGGCCGCAAGCAGCCTGAGGCCATTGCCTTGTACCAGAAAAGCGGCTACCGGCTCATCGAAAACTACGGGCAGTACGCCGGGGTGACGAACAGCGTGTGCCTGCGCAAAGAGTTGCCGGGCTAGGAACGCGCCTCCTGTGGTTCGGCGTTGCACAGCTTCCGGTGCCGGGTGACGGCCGGGCGCGGATGCGCGTTCTTACCTTTGTGCGATGTTCCAGACAACTGAATACGATGTGATTGTGGTGGGCGCGGGCCACGCCGGCTGCGAGGCCGCCGCTGCCGCTGCCAACCTGGGCTCCAAAGTGCTGCTCATCACGATGAACATGAACACCATCGCCCAGATGTCGTGCAACCCGGCCATGGGGGGTGTGGCCAAAGGTCAGATAGTGCGCGAAATCGACGCGCTGGGCGGGCAGTCGGGCCTTATCACTGACAAAACCATGATTCAGTTTCGGATGCTGAACCGCTCGAAAGGCCCCGCCATGTGGAGCCCGCGCGCGCAATCCGACCGCATGCGCTTTGCCGAGGAGTGGCGCCTGACCTTGGAAAGCATTGCCAACGTGGACTTCTGGCAGGAAGTCGTGACGGGCCTGCTGGTGGAAAACGACACCGTAACGGGCGTGAAAACCCAGCTCGGCATCGAGTTTCACGGCAAAACCGTGGTGCTCACGAATGGCACTTTCCTGAATGGACTCATTCACATCGGCGAAAAGCAGTTTGGCGGTGGGCGCGCGGCCGAGAAAGGCAGCACCGGCATCACCGAGCAGCTGGTGGCGCTGGGCTTCGAGGCCGGGCGCATGAAAACCGGCACCCCGCCCCGCGTGGACGGCCGCAGCCTGGACTACTCGAAAATGGAAGAGCAGGGCGGCGACGAGGTGGCGGGCAAGTTCTCCTACCTCGATACCCCCCGGCTGGCCCGGCAAAGGCCCTGCTACATCACCTACACCAACGAGCGGGTGCATGAGATTCTGCGCACGGGTTTTGAGAAGTCGCCCATGTTTCAGGGCCGCATCAAGGGCCTGGGACCGCGCTACTGCCCGAGCGTGGAGGATAAAATCAACCGCTTCGCCGACAAAGACCGGCACCAAATTTTTGTCGAGCCCGAGGGTTGGAGCACCGTAGAATGCTACATTAACGGCTTCAGCTCCTCCCTGCCCGAAGATGTGCAGTACCGCGCCCTGCGCGAGATAGCCGGCTTCGAGAACGCCAAGATGTTCCGGCCCGGCTACGCCATTGAATACGACTTTTTCCCGCCCACGCAGCTCACCAACACGCTGGAAACCAAGCAGGTGCGCAACCTCTGGTTTGCGGGCCAGATAAACGGCACCACCGGCTACGAGGAAGCGGCCTGCCAGGGCCTGATGGCCGGCATCAACGCCCACCGCCGGGTGGCCGGGCAGGCGCCGTTTGTGCTCGCGCGCAGCGAGGCCTACATCGGCGTGCTCATCGACGACCTCGTGAACAAAGGCACCGACGAGCCCTACCGCATGTTCACGAGCCGCGCCGAGCACCGCATTCTGCTGCGGCAGGACAACGCTGACATCCGCCTCACGCCCCTGGGCCACGAGCTGGGTCTGGCCTCCGACGAGCGCCTGGCGCGGGTGCGGCAGAAGGAAGCCGAAACCGCGCAGGTGCTGGAAATCCTCCAGCAGTTTGCCCTGGAGCCGGCCGTCGCCAACCCCCTGCTGGCCGAGTTGAACACGGCCCTCATCAGCGAGAAAACCCGCGCCGTGAACCTGTTGCGCCGCCCCAACGTAGAGCTAACCGACCTGACCCACGCGCTGCCCCTGCTGGCCGGCCAGCTGGCCGCTTTCGGGCCCGAAGCGCTGGAACAGGCGGTTATTCAAATCAAGTACGAAACCTACCTGGCCAAAGAGCAGCAGCAGGCCACGCGCATGCAGGAGCTGGAAAACTTCGTCATTCAGGGCCGCCTGAACTACCGCGACATGCCCGCCCTGAGCCACGAGGCCCGCGAAAAGCTGCTGAAAATTCAGCCCGAAACCATCGGGCAGGCCTCGCGCATCAGCGGTGTGAGCCCGGCCGACGTGTCGGTGCTGATGGTGTACCTCAATCGCTAATTAAAAATCATGAATTAAAAATAACCGCCAAAGGAGCTTGAGTCCATGCTTCCGAAAGCCAATTTTTAATTTATAATTTTTAATTTTTAATTAAAAATGATTTACGAGCGACTAGACACCTGCCCGGTGTGCGGCAAAACTGAGTTTCGCAACAAGCTGGTGGTGCAGGACCGCACCGTGAGCGGGGAGAGTTTCGCTATCGTGCAGTGCGCGGCCTGCGAGTTTCAGTTCACCAACCCGCGGCCGGATGCGGCGCACATCGAGCGCTATTACGAATCGGCGGCTTACGTGTCGCACAACAGCGGGGCGGGCGGGCTGCTCAATCAAGCGTACAAGCTGGCGCGGTTTTTCACCATGCGCCGCAAGGTGGGCCTGATTAAGCGGCTCTCACAACTCACGGACGGCCCGGGCGCCCTGCTGGATTACGGCTGCGGCACGGGTCACTTTCTGGCCGCGGCCAAGCGGGCCGGCTGGCGGGTGCAGGGCCAGGAGCCCAACCCCGCGGCCCGCGCCGAAGCCAGCCAGCGCGTGGGTCAGCCGATAGGGCAGGGGCAACTCGCGGATTTAGCGCCCGGTTCGTTCGATGTTATCACGCTCTGGCACGTGCTGGAGCACGTACACGAGCTGAATGAAACCCTGGCCCAGCTCAGCAGGCTGCTCAGGCCCAGCGGGGTGCTGCTGATTGCCGTGCCCAACGTCGAAAGCCTCGACGCGCAGCACTACCGCCAGGATTGGGCCGCCTACGATGTGCCGCGCCACCTCTACCACTTCGCCCCCAAAACCATGAGCCAGCTACTCAAAAAGCACCGCCTGGCCCTGCGCGACACTCTGCCCATGCCCCTGGACGCTTACTACGTGAGCCTGCTCAGCGAGCGGCAGCGCGCCGGCCAGCCGGGGAACGGCGCTTCCAAAAGCGGGGGCCTGCTGGCCACGCTGCAGGCCGGCTACCAGTCGAACCGCTACGCCCGCCAGCACCAGGGGCAATATTCCAGCCTGCTTTACGTAGCCTCGCCGCGGGCGCCGAAGCCCGGC
>CAXUEM010000245.1:3354-5254 GCA_964249885.1 uncultured Hymenobacter sp.
GGGGACGCGGGGGGGCGGGCCCGGCGGCGGCCGCCCCCACCGTTTCAGCCGCCTAATACCGCGGCTTAGCTCGGCGAAGCGGGGCGGCGGCCGGGCGCGGGCGCCGGGCCTACTTATGATTAACCACGTTGCTGCTTCACCTGCTTTATAATGTCTGTTCGCGCTGAGTTGCTGGCCACCGGGGCCGTCTGGGGGTTGCTGTTGGGCCTGGGGGGCCTGATAAGCGGCTGCGCGGCCATCAGCGCGCCGGAGGGCGGCCCGAAGGATGTGCTGGCCCCGCGCCTGCTGCGCACCTCGCCCGATTCGGCGGCCCGCAACGTGAAGCAGCGTTTCGTGCGGCTGGAGTTTTCGGAGCCGGTGCAGGTCAAGGAGCTGAGCAAAAACCTGCTCATCACCCCGCAGCTGCCGGCCGATAACCCTTATAAGCTGCGCGAGGAGCGCAACGCCGTCACGCTGACCTTCGACAAGCCCCTGGACGAGAACACCACCTACTCATTTAATTTCCGGCAGGGCATTGTGGATATCACCGAAAGCCAGCCGGCTAAAAATGCCCGCCTTAGCTTTAGTACCGGCCCGGTGCTGGACTCGGGCGCCGTGCGCGGCACGGTCACCAACCTGCTCACGGCCCGCCCGGCCGCCGATGTGGTGGTGAGCCTGTTTCGGGAAGCCGACACGGCCGGGGTGCGCCGCGGCCGGCCCTACTACCTCACCCGCACCGATGCGCAGGGCAACTACAGCCTCAATTTCCTGAAAGCCGGCCGCTACCAGCTCTACGCCGTGGCCGACAAAAACAACAACGGCCGCTACGACGAGGGCGAGGCCATTGCCTATCTGCCCGCGCCGGTGGCCCTGGGCCAGGGCAGCGCCGGACCCGACATTGCCCTGCAGCTCACCCGCCCCGACCAGCGCCCGCCGCTCATCACGGCCCGGCAGCCCGCGGCCACTCAGCTGCGTTTGAGCTACGGTGAGGGCCTGCGCAGCGCCACCCTGCTGGCCTTGCCGGCGGCATCCGTCCCCAGCAGTCCGGCCGCACTGGCCGAGGCCCTGCTGCTCTCGGACGGCGGGCGCACCGTGCAAGTGTTTCGGACGCCGGCGGTGGGGGAGGGGCGCTACCTGCTCACAGCTACCGACAGCACCGGCAACGTGAGCCGCGATACGCTCAACCTCGCGTTTCCGGCGCCGGCAGGAGCCGCGGCGCGCAGAACCGCGGCGGCCGGGCCGCTGTACAGCGTGGAGGGCAACCCGCGCAGCGTGTACCGGCAGGGGCAGGTGCGGTTCCGGTTTGCGGTGCCGGTGCGGCTGACGCCCAAACTGCCCATAGCCACCCTGCTGGAGGATTCCCTGCGCCGCCGGCCGCTGCGCCTGCCCGCCGACGGCAGCCTCAGCCCCGACCGCACGCTGCTCACGCTCAACCTCGACACCAAGGCGCAGAAAACCATTCTCATTCAGCTCGACAGCACGGCCATCAGCACCGTGACGGGGCAGTCCCTGCGGCTGCGGCCCCTGCGCCTCACGCTCACCGAGCAGGCCGGTACGGGCAGCATCCTGGGCACCATCCAAACCAAAACCCCGCGCTTCGAGCTGCAATTGCTGAACGAAAAGCTGGAGGTCGTCGAGCGCCTCGACTCGCCCCAGGGCCGCTTCCGCTTCGACCACCTCGCCCCCGGCGACTACCGCCTGCGCGTGCTCATCGACGCCGACGCCGACGGCCGCTGGCGCGGCGGCGACTCGCAGCTGAAGCTGCCCGCCGAGCCGGTTTATCTGCCCAACAAGACCCTGAAGCTGCGCGCCAACTGGGAAGTAACCGAGGCGCTGGTGTTCTAAGCTCTTGCTGCCTGCTCCCCGCCCCGGGGGGGGGGGGGGGGGGGGGGGGGGGGGGGGGGGGGGGGGGGGGGGGGGG
>CAXUEM010000246.1:0-5252 GCA_964249885.1 uncultured Hymenobacter sp.
GGTCGGGGGTGTTCATGAAAAGCAGATTAAGTACCTGGGATAAGTACCCTGATACGGCAGCCAGCCGCCCGTGGCTGCCCGGGCCCGGCTGGCTGCCGTACTTTTGCCCCAGCCCTGGCTCCTTACTCGCCAAGTTCTGAAGCTCCTAAGACCCCAAGACCCTACTATGGATTTCCGTTCCGAAAAAGACACCATGGGCACCGTGCAGGTGCCCGCCGCCGCCTACTGGGGCGCCCAAACCCAGCGCAGCATCGAGAACTTCCCCATCGCGCAGGACATCAACCGGATGCCCAAGGAAATCATCCAGGCCTTTGCCTACCTGAAAAAAGCCGCCGCCCTCACCAACCGCGACGCCGGCATTCTGCCCGCTGAAAAGGCCGAGCTGATTGGCCGCGTGTGCGACGAAATATTAAGCGGCAAGCTCGCTGAGCAGTTTCCGCTGGTGGTCTGGCAGACCGGTTCGGGCACGCAAAGCAACATGAACGTGAACGAGGTGATTGCCTACCGCGGCCACGTGCTGCAGGGCGGCCACCTCACCGACGAGAAAAAGGTGCTGGCGCCCAACGACGACGTCAACAAAAGCCAAAGCTCGAACGATACCTTTCCGACGGCCATGCACATCGCAGCCTACAAAATGCTGGTGGAGACCACCATTCCCGGCATCGAGAAGCTGCGCGACACCCTGCTGGCTAAGTCCAAGGCCTTCGACAACATTGTGAAAATCGGCCGCACCCACTTCATGGATGCTACGCCGCTGACCCTGGGCCAGGAGTTTTCGGGTTACGTCTCGCAGCTCGACCACGGCCTGCGCGCCATCAAAAACACGCTGGCCCACCTGAGCGAGCTGGCCCTGGGCGGCACGGCCGTGGGCACGGGCATCAACACCCCGCCCGGCTACCCCGAGAACGTGGCCCGGCACATTGCCGAGCTGACCGGCCTGCCCTTCATCACGGCCGAAAACAAGTTTGAGAGCCTCGCTGCCCACGACGCCATCGTGGAAGCCCACGGCGCCCTAAAAACCGTGGCCGTGAGCCTGATGAAAATTGCCAACGACATCCGCATGCTCTCCTCGGGGCCGCGCGCGGGCATCGGCGAGATTGATATCCCCGACAACGAGCCCGGCTCCAGCATCATGCCCGGCAAGGTGAACCCTACCCAGTGCGAGGCCATGACCATGGTAGCGGCCCAGGTGATGGGCAACGACGTGGCCATCACGGTGGGCGGCATGAGCGGGCACTTCGAGCTGAATGTGTTCAAGCCCGTCATGATTTACAACTTTCTGCACTCGGCCCGCCTGCTCGGCGATGTGTGCGTGAGCTTTACCGACAAGTGCGCCGCTGGCATCGAGCCCATCCGGGCCAACATCCAGAAGCATGTCGATTCCAGCCTGATGCTGGTCACGGCCCTGAACCCGCACATCGGCTACTACAAGGCCGCCGAAATTGCCCAAACAGCCCACAAAAACCGCTCGACGCTCAAGGAAACCGCCCTGCAGCTCGGCTACGTCACCAGCGAGCAGTACGACGAGTGGATGAAGCCCGAGGAGATGGTGGGGCGGTAACGACTTAATGATGAACGGATAAAGAGCAGTGTTCAATACCATCCTGCCTTTTCATTTTGTGCAGCGCAATCACCGGCCCTTGGTGGAAGGACAGAGTTGGCTCTTTGAAGACATCTACAAATTTTTTGTGCACACGCCTAGCTCCCGGCGCAAGTACCTGGTCGAGGTGCACGCCTACGAGGGCCATTTGTACACTGTAGATTTCTACGCCAAGGTGCACAATGTGAACCGCTACCGGCTGCAAACCAATCAGCAGGCAGCAGGCAAGCTGGGCGGTACGGTGCTGGCGATTCTAGCCGAAATCGTGCGGCGGGACCCGGCAGCTTATTTCGGCTTTATTGCCGCCGCGCTGCTCACCGAAACCAGCGAAGCCAGCACCAAACGCTTCCGGCTATACACGCAGATGCTGGAACAGAAGCTCAATCCGCAGCGTAGTATGGTGCTGACAAAGCCTGAGGTAAGCAGTATATTTGTGTTTCCTCGGGCCTTGGAAAATGACTTGCAGGCGCAACAAGCAATTACCGACCGTTATGAAAGCATCTTCCGCGAAACGTTCTAAAAAAGTTGACCCACGGCAGGCTATCCGGGAGGCGCGTAAAGCCGCCCGCCCGGTTTTCGCTCCAGGCGAGGCGGAATTAGCTTTCATCGGCCCTGATGGCAGCGAATACTACCGCCTCAACCACGTCAGCATTCCCGGCTACACGTACTCCTTCTAGTTGAGTTTCTCTTAAAAATTAAAAAGCCGCCTTGCTGGAAAACAGGGCGGCTTTTTCAATAACCGGGAGTCTACTGATACTGCACGTACAGCGGCGAGGGCTGCAGGGCAATGACCTCGGCGGGCGTCATGATGTGGTGGGGCTTGGGCCGGGCGTCGTACTCGTAGAAGAGCTTGAAGCCGGTGTACTGCACGGGCTCCTTCACGATGTAGTCTTTGTACGAATCCTTCTTCAGCACCGGGTCGCCGTGGCCGTCCATGTGCATCACAATCTGCACCCGCGGGTCGAGCTTGATGTTTTTGTAGTTCGTAATCATCTTCCGCGTGAAGCGGTGCACGGTGAGCACCTTGGGCGGCAGCTTGTTTTCGCTCACGATG
Organism: uncultured Hymenobacter sp.; assembly: GCA_964249885.1. Classification (GTDB taxonomy): domain Bacteria; phylum Bacteroidota; class Bacteroidia; order Cytophagales; family Hymenobacteraceae; genus Hymenobacter. Next base: position 2,655 of record CAXUEM010000246.1, read on the forward strand.
CGGGCCAGAAACTGCACGGTGAAGTTCACGTCCTTGGCGTCGAGGGTACCGATGCGCTGGTTGGGGCGCACGCCGGGCATGGTCGAGAGCGAAAACTCGGGGTCGATGCCCAGGTGCACGTCGGGCTGCTTGAGGTACTGCTCCAGCTTGGGCAGCTCTACTTGCAGGGTGCTGTGGCCGGGCTGCACGTCCAGAAACAGAATGCACTTGTGCTCGCGGGCCCAGCTCAGGACTTCCTCAATCGTGGCCTTGGAGTTCATCAGGCGCCACTTGCCGTCCTTGCCGGGCGTGCCCTGGGCCGTGATGGTTACGTTGTGCAACGCCGGCTGCACCCCCCGGCTGGGGTCGGCGGCCTGCCACTCCTTGAGCACGCCGGCAAATTTGCGGAACATCTGCTCCTTGGGCTCACGGCCCAGAATGCCCATGCCCTTCGAGCGGATGTTGCCATAGAAGGCCACAATGCGCTTGCCCGGCAGAATGGCGCCCGGCAGCTGCCCGCTTTTCTTCACGATGGAGTCGGCCCGCAGCGAGTCGCGGCGCATGGCCACGGCCTGCAAGGCAGCCGAATCGACGGGGGCCGGTGTGGCCGCCGCGGCCGTGCCGGAGTCGGTGCCGCCGGCGGTGCCGGCCGCTTTGGCGGCGTTTTCGGTGTCGGCGGTGGTCTGGCAGGCGGGCAGCAGGGCCAGTGAAGTCAACAGGCTGGCCGCGAGGGTGGCACGGCCGGAAAGCAGGGAAGAGAAAAGCACTGAGTGGAACCGGGTTGAATGAGCACGAATACAGGCGCAAGGTACGGCCTTTTCGGGCCGGAACCGCCCGGCCAAAACGCAGAAAAGCCCCGGCGCGGGCCGGAGCTTCTCGGAACGGTTTGCCGGCAGCAAAGGCGCATTCAAGCCGGCGGGCAGCTCTCCCGGCGGAGAATTATATGGGCGGAAGCTTAGAAAAGCGGCCCCAACGGGCTACTTGATAAACTTGGCCAGCGTCGTCAACAACTCGTCGCCGCGCAGGTTGCTGGCCACGATGTTGCCGTTGGGGTCGACGAGGAAATTCTGCGGGATGGACTTCACGCCGTACTGCAGGGCCGTGGGGCTGTCGAAGCCGCGCAGGTCCGAAACCTGGGTCCAGGGCATGCGGTCGTCGGCAATGGCTTTCACCCATTTCTCACGGGTTTTTTCCTCGTCCAGCGACACGCCCAGCACCTCGAAATTGCGGCTCTTAAACGCCTCGTAGGCTTTGAGCAGGTTGGGATTTTCGGCCCGGCAGGGTCCGCACCAGGATGCCCAGAAATCGACCAGCACGTACTTGCCGCGGTAGTCGGCCAGGGCCACCGACTGGCCGCTGGGCGTGCGTTGGGTGAAGGCCGGCGCGGCCTGCCCGAGGGCAGTGGCTTTGAGGCCCACCAGCAGCTCGCCGTATTGCCGGCCGGGCGGGCTGGCGCGCTGCGCCGGCGTCAGGGCAGCGTAGAGCGGGGCCACCTCGGCGTACTGCGGCGGGTTCATCATGCGTGCCTGCCCTAGCACTTCCAGGCTGACCCAGGAGGTGGGGTGGGCCTTAATGAAGGCCAGCTGGGCCTGGGCGTACTCTTTGGTGAGGGCGTCGAATTCAGGCTGCGTCTTGGCCGCTTTGAATTTGGCCGCTATTGGCAGCAGCGCCTTGTCCAGTTGCTGGTAGTCGGCCGTGAGCGGCCCGCCCGTCAGGCGGGCCGTGCGCAGCGAGTCGGCGGAGGTGACGACCACCGGACCGGGCTCCAGAAAAAGGCGCAGGCGGTCGGGCGACTCGATGTAGGCCCGGCGCATTTTGCCGCCCAGCATCATGTCGCGCCAGCCCGACTGCGAGCGGCCCTGGCGTTCGAGCACCAGCGTGGCGGTTTGCGGAAATGGAGCCTTGCCCTTCAGCTGAAACCGGCCCTGCTGGAGCGTGGCCGAATCCAGACACTGCGTGCCGGCCAGCAGATACACCTTGGCCGGCGCGTTATACTGGCCAATCTGGCCCTTGACTGCGTAAGCATAGGTGGTGGCCGCAGGAGTAGGAGCTTGCGCCCAGGCCAGGCCCGGCGCCAACAGCAGGAAACTGACTACATGGTTTTTCATCAGGGAAGGAAAAGCTGTTAAATTGCTGAAAGCCACCGCTATGGTGCTAAAGGTAATGTGCTCCAGTGACAAATCATACTGCTGAAAGCCGCTTGTTTTTATTGGTTTGCCCGCGTTAGCTGAGAAAAGCTGGGGCGCGGCGGGCATTTATTTAAACTCGACCGGCACAGTGAAAGACACGGCCGAGGCTTTGCCATTCTGCTGGCCGGGCACGAAGCGAGGCAGCTGCTGCACGGCCGCCACCACGGCCGCGTCCTGGGCTTCGCTCAGCCCTTTGATAATTCGTGGCTGCTGCACTTCGCCGGTTTCCGCTACGGTGAAAGACACAAAGACGCGGCCGGCAATAACGCCCGGACCGGGCGGGTATTTGAGCTGGCGCTGAATAGCCGCCACGATGGCGCGGTTGCCGCCGCCACCGGGCAGCTCGGGCATCTGTTCGACGTAGGTGTACACTTTCCGATTCGCAGGCGGCGTGGGGACCAGAGTCGGCGGCGGGGGCGGCGTGTTAGCA
>CAXUEM010000247.1:0-5238 GCA_964249885.1 uncultured Hymenobacter sp.
GGCCCAGCAGGGCCGTCGAAAACGAGTTGGGCAGGCAGTAAAACCGCTCGAACGGCCCGGCCTCGCGCCGCAGCCGGCGGCCGAAGCGCCAAGCGCCCAGCGGTCCGGGCCAGTCTTTTTTGGCGAAACGGTGCACCCGGAAGTCAGCCCCGGCGGGCAGCAGGGCAGCCAGCAGGGGGGTCAGCTCCGTTTTGCTGACCAAGTGCAGCCGGGCCTGCGGGTAGGCCTGGTGCAAGGCGCGCACAAAGCCCGCGCTCATCACTACGTCGCCGAGCCAGTTGGGAAGTCGGATGAGAATGTTCATCGGGTGGCGAAGGTAGCAGGGCCAGCGGCCAGCGGCCCCGCAAACAAGCCACTTGCCCGGCTTGATTGTTAGAATCCGGAATAGCTGCTATCTCCGTTCGGCTGCCGGGCGGCGCGGGGCGCAACCCGACGTTTTGCGCTCCGGCCCGGCCGTATCTTTGTTTACTTATGCCCGATTATCACCTGCACGAATACCCCAACGGCATCCGCCTGCTCCACCAGCAGGTGCTGCACACCAAGATTGCGCACTGCGGCTTTCTGCTCGACATTGGCTCGCGCGATGAGGCGCCGCACCAGCAGGGACTGGCGCACTTCTGGGAGCACATGGCCTTCAAGGGCACCGAAAAGCGCAAGAGCTTTCACATCCTCAACCGGCTCGAAACCGTGGGCGGTGAGCTGAACGCCTACACGACCAAGGAAAAAATCTGCTTCTACGCCGCCCTGCTCAGCACCCACTTCGAGCGCGCGTTCGAGCTGCTGACCGATTTGACCTTTAACTCCGTATTTCCGGAGCGCGAACTGGAAAAAGAGCGCGGCGTGATTCTGGAGGAGATGAGCATGTACGACGACGCCCCCGAGGACGCCATCATCGACCGATTCGACGAGGTGGTGTTTGCCGGGCACCCGCTGGGCCACAACATTCTGGGCACCCGCGAGAGCGTGAGCGGCTTCACCTCAGCTGACTTCCGGCAGTTTCTGCAGGAGCAGGTGCGTACCGACCGGCTGGTGTTCAGCTCGGTCAGCAACCTGCCTTTTGCGGAAGTCAAGCGCTTGGCCGACAAGCACCTGGCGCCGCTGCCGGCCCGGCTGGGCGCGCGGGAGCGGCGTCCGTTCACGGGCTACGAGCAGCAGGTGCAAGCCGAAACCCGGCCCATTACGCAGGCCCACTGCCTGCTGGGCGGGCCGGCCTACCCGCTCACCGATGAGCGGCGCATTCCGTTTTTTATGCTCAACAACATTCTCGGCGGCCCGGGCATGAACTCGCGCCTGAACCTAGCCGTGCGCGAGAAATACGGCCTCGTGTACACCATCGACTCGACGTATTCGCCCTACACCGACACGGGCCTGTTCGGCATCTACTTCGGCACCGAGGGCCGGCAGGTGAAGCGCACCATCAGCCTGATTCAGAAGGAGCTGAAAATCCTGCGCGAAAAGCCGCTCACGACCACGCAGCTGCACAACGCCAAAGAGCAGCTTATGGGCCAGCTGGCCATGAGCGAGGAAAGCAACTCCGGCCTGATGCAGCTGCTGGCCAAGTCGACGCTGGATTTGGGCCGCATTGAGCCGCTCACCGAGCTTTTCGGCCGCATCCGGCGCATTTCGGCCACCGAGCTGCAGGATTTGGCCAACGAGGTGCTGACCGAGGAGCACCTGAGCGTGCTGCAATACCTGCCTTCCAAGAAAGCGGCCTGACCGGTTGGCGGTTTCGGCCGCGAAGCCTGGCTCCTGCTCATTGCTCACTGCTCACTGCTACTTATAAAATGCCCGCCTTGCTGCTTCCCGTCCACGGCGTTTCGCCCACTATCGGCCCCGACTGCTTTCTGGCCGACAATGCCACCATCGTCGGCGACGTGGTCTTGGGCCGGGGCTGCACGGTCTGGTTTACGGCCGTCATTCGGGGCGACGTGCACAGCATCCGCATCGGCGACGAAACTAACGTGCAGGACGGCGCCGTGCTGCACTGCACCTACCAGAAAGCCCCGCTCACCATCGGTTCGCGCGTGAGCATCGGGCACCGGGCGCTGGTGCACGGCTGCACCGTCGAGGATGACGTGCTCATTGGCATGGGCGCCATCGTGATGGACCACGCCGTGGTGGGCGCCGGCTGCATCATCGCGGCGGGCGCGGTGGTGTTGGAGAATTTCGTGTGCGAGCCAGGCTTTCTGTACGCGGGCGTGCCGGCGAAAAAAATCAAGCCTGTAACGGCGGAGCAGCAGCAGATGCTGCGGCGCACGGCCAGCAACTACCGGCTGTACGCGAGCTGGTTTCAGGGGTAAGGGTTCAGGTTAGCGAATCGCGGCCCGGCAGCACTCCTTCCTAATTGATTAAAATCCTTTTTAAAATACCAGCTACGGTTAGGATGAATCAAGGCACTTGCGTTAGTTTTGCCCAGCCAACTCATTTCACCTTTCAAATTAACAGTCTGATGAAAAACGCCTACCGCTTGCTGCTGACCTTGTTTGCCGCTGCCACCACGCTTTCCTCCTGCAGCCGGGCCGACTACGCCTTCAAGTCTAACACGCCTGCCTACCACAACTCCCGGCACGTAGCCAGCGAAGCGGTTTCGCCGACTCCGGCTGCTACTTTGGCTGAGCCGGCTACGACGGCCGCGCTGCCCCAAATAGCTGCTGCGCCTAAAGCAAAAGCAGCTCGTGTGGCAGCCGCCACTCGCCAGCAGGCCTCGGCGCCCAAAGCCACCGCTGCCGCCAAGCCCACTTTCCTGCAGCGGGCAGTTCTTAAAAAAGCAGCCAAGCAGCTGGCCAAAATTCAAGTACGCAAGCAAAACACTGCCGAGGCCACCGCGCCGGCTTCTAAACTCGGCCGGGCAGCCATTGTGGCTGGTGCCGGCCTACTGCTGCTACTGCTTGGTGGCGCCGCTGAGGTGGGCATCATCGCGCTTATTGGCCTGATTGCCTTTATTGTGGGTCTCGTCCTGGTAATTGTTGCCCTGGTAAGCGGCGAGTAGTGCCGCGCATTGGCTGCTGCTGAACACTCGGGTGTTTCAGCGGCAGCTTTCATTGGATAAACGAGAAAAGAAAAGGAGAGCTGCGCTGCTGCAGCTCTCCTTTTCTTTTCTCGTTTTAGCTTTAGGTTGTGACACTATAACCGGCTTGTCTGACTTCAAGCAGACAGCTGCTGAGGCCGGACTGCTACCCTTCCAGCATCTCGCCCACGTCGGTGCTGGCCGGGGCCACCACGCGCAGCTCCACCAGCTCGACCACGCGGCCGGCGCGGCCCAGGATGCGGAACTCGTAGGGGTCGAGCACGGCCAGGTCGCCGACTTCGGGAATGGCGCCGTAGATGACGTTGAGCAGGCCGCCCACGGTTTCGTAGTCCTCGCCCTCGGGCAGCGGGTAGGGCAGGTACTCGTTCGCGTCGGGGATGGGCGTGGCGGGATTTACGCGGTACTCGGTTTCCGAAACCTTCTCTACCACGGGCACTTCGTTGTCGTACTCGTCCTGGATTTCGCCCACCAACTCTTCCATGATGTCCTCGATGGTGACGATGCCCGACACGCCGCCGAACTCGTCTGAAACTACGGCCATCACGATGTGCTTACGCTGAAACTGGCGCAGCAGGCGGTTGATTTTCTTCGTTTCGGGCACGAAGTAGGCCGGGCGCATGATGCGGGCCAAATCCAGCGGCTCCTGCCGCCGAATCAGGGGCAGCAGGTCCTTGACGTAGAGCACACCCACGATGTTGTCGATATTATCCTCGTAGACCGGCAGGCGCGAAAAGCCTTCGCTGAATACGGTTTCCAGCACTTCTTCCTCGGTGGCGGCCACGTCGAGGGCGGAGATTTTGGTGCGCGGCACCATAATCTGCTTCACCATGCGGTCGTTGAACTGAAAGACATTCTCAATCAGCTCGTGCTCGGAGTCTTGTATTTCGCCGCTTTCTTTGCTTTGGTCCAGCAGCATGCGCAGCTCCTGCGAGGTGTGGGCCTCGGTGCCGTGCATGGACTCGACTCCGAACAGGCGCAAAACCAGGTTCGAGAGCTTGTTCAAAACCCAGATAAACGGGTAGCTGACCACGTAGAACACGCGCAGCGGCGCGGCGATGGCCATGCTGATGGCCTCGGGCCGCTGAATGGCCAGCACCTTGGGCGCCTGCTCACCGATGACGATGTGCAGCACCGTGATGGTGGCAAACGACACGGGCAGCGCGATGCTGTGGGCCAGCGCGTCGGTCATGTTCAGGTTCAGGGCGTGCACGGCGGCCAGAATGATAGAGGCCACCACACTCTCGCCTATCCAGCCCAAGGCCAGCGAGGCCAGCGTGATGCCCAGCTGGGCGGCCGAGAGGTAGGCTTCCAGGTTCTGCAGGATGGTGAGCGTGAGCCGGGCCAGGCGGTTGCCCTCGTTGGCGCGCAGCTCAATTTGAGAAAGGCGCACCTTCACAAGTGCGAATTCAGCCGCGACAAAAAACCCGTTGATGAGAACGAGCAGGGCGGTGAAAAGTATTTTTAAACCCATAGAAGCGGCCCCGCGACGCGGTCGGTCTGGTGGCCATTATCAGGCAAAAGTACGCACTTTGACGTGCGGAGTTGGTGTAAGGCCGGCGCCGGCCGCGCGTCAGCCGGGCCGCGGCCGGCCCGGGCCAAACCTTTGTGGCGGCTACGGGCTTATTTTGTACTTTCTTTTCCGATTCGCCGGCATGACATTCTCGCGCATATTTAATTTTCTGTTTTTCTGCTGGTTAGGCATTCTCGCGGCGGGCGCCCAGATTCTGACGCCCACGCAGCTGAGCACGGCCCTGAGCCAGCCCCAGGCCAAGGTGGGCGACGAGGTGGACCTTATCATCAACGCCCGCATCGACGACACCTGGCACCTCTACGCCACCGATTTCAGTGAGGACGTGGGACCGGTGGTGTTTACGCTCAAGTTCGCGCCCAGCCCGGCTTACGCGCTGGTGGGCGGGCCAAAATCCATCAAGTCGCAGCACGAGCAGGACCCGGTATTTAAGGGCGAAGTGGCCTTTTTCGAGAAAACCGGCCAGATTCGCCAGCGCATCCGGCTGCTGCAGGCCGGCCCGCTCAGCCTCAAAGCCGACGCCGACTACCAGTCTTGCACCAGCGTGGACGGCCGTTGCGTGCCCGGCGCCGAGACGCTCACCTTCGGCCCCATCATGGTGAGCGGGCCAGCAGGGGGTACCGCCCCGGCTCCGGCCAAAGCCGCCACCCCTCCTGCTGGCCCAGCTGCGGCCGGCGCCGGC
>CAXUEM010000248.1:0-5235 GCA_964249885.1 uncultured Hymenobacter sp.
CCCTCTCATTTCCGCATCCCATGGTTGAAACCCTCGCCCCGGCCGACACGGCGCTGTTTGCGCAGATTGCTGAGCACCAGCACGAGCAGGTTGTGTTTTGCCACGACCACGAAACCGGCCTCAAGGCCATTATCGGCATCCACAACACGGCCCTGGGCCCGGCGCTGGGCGGCACCCGTCTCTGGCACTACGCCTCCGATATGGAAGCGCTGAACGACGTGCTGCGCCTGAGCCGGGGCATGACCTACAAGGCCGCCATCTCGGGCCTGAACCTGGGCGGGGGCAAGGCCGTCATCATCGGCGACCCCAAAATCAAGACCGAGGCCCTGCTGCGCAAGTTCGGCCGCTTCGTGAAGAACCTCAATGGCAAGTACATCACGGCCGAGGACGTGAACATGACCACCAAGGACATGGAGTACATCCGCATGGAAACCACCCACGTAGCCGGCCTCCCGGAAAGCATGGGCGGCTCCGGCGACCCCTCGCCCGTAACCGCTTATGGCACCTACGTGGGCATGAAGGCCGCCGCCAAAAAAGCCTTCGGCTCGGAAAGCCTGGCCGGCAAGCGCATTGCCGTGCAGGGCGTGGGCCACGTGGGCACCTACCTGCTGGAGCACCTGCAGAAAGAGGGCGCCAAAATTGTGCTCACCGACTACTACGAGGACCGCGCCCACCAAGCCGCCGCCCGCTTCGGCGCCACGGCCGTGGGCCTGGACGAGATTTATGACCAGGATGTGGACATCTACTCGCCCTGCGCGCTGGGCGCCACCCTCAACGACGACACCATTGCCCGCCTCAAGTGCCGGGTGGTGGCCGGCTGCGCCAACAACCAGCTCAAGGACGAGCACCGCCACGGCCCCGAGCTGGTGCGCCGCGGCATCGTGTACGCCCCCGACTTTCTCATCAACGCCGGCGGCCTGATTAACGTGTACTCCGAAGTGGTGGGCAGCAGCCGCGAAGGCGCCCTGGCCCAGACCGAGAAAATCTTCGACATCACGACCCAGGTTTTGGCCAAGGCCGAAGCCGAGAATTCCCACCCGCAGGCCGCCGCCACCCAGCAGGCCAAAGAGCGCATTGCCAGCGTGGGCCGGGTGAAAATGACCTACTAAAAGGAGTTAAGAGTTAAAAGTTAGGAGTTATGAGTTTTTAACTGGTCAGCCCAATTGCTCATAGCCGCTAACTCATAACTCTTGACTTTTAACTCTTAACCCAACAAATGCTCAACCGTCGCCTACTTCGTATTAAAGTCATGCAGTCGCTCTACGCCTACCAGCAAGCGGTGGGAGCTGATTTGCTGTTGGCACAGGACCGCATTGCCGAGGCCTTTGAGCCGGATTTGACGGCCAAAGAAGCTCCCGACCGCCGCAAGCTGGAAGGCCAGCGCAAGCTGGGCGAAGCGCAGCTGCGCGACTGGCACCGCAGCGGCAGCGCGCCCGAAGCCACCGGCGACCAGCTCGTGGACGCCGCCGTGGCCGACGCCATGAGCTACTACGAAAAGCAGTCGGCCCGCGACCAGACTTTCTACGGCGGGCAGCTGCTGCACGGCGCCGAGGCCATTCACGACCAGTACCTGCACTTGCTCAACCTGCCGGCGGCCCTGCTGGAAGTCATCGAGGAAGACCAGGAACGCGAAAGCCGCCGCCGCCTCGGCCCCCGCGAGGACGCCGCCGCCTACACCCGGCTGCAGCAGAACGCTGCCATTGCCAAGCTGCGGGCCAACGAGCAGCTGCAGGACCTGACCATTCGCCGCAAGCTCACCTGGACCGGCGCCGAGGAAGTGGAAGCCCTGCGCACGGCCTGGCGTCAGGAAATCAAAACCGACGAAACCGTGCAGGCCTACCTGACCGGCAAGCCCACCGGCATCCCGGAAACGGACTACGAAACCGACCTGGAGCTGCTGCGCCACCTCTACAAGACCTTCGTGTTCAAGGGCGAGGCCCTGCCGCGGCAGCTGGAAAGCGACGATTTGAACTGGGAAGAAAACCGCCCCATAGCTCGCAACCTCGTGCTCAAGACCTTCAAAATGCTGCCCTACGCGGCCGACGAGAAGCAGGAACTGATGAACCTATCGGCCAACTGGACCGAGGACCGCGAGTTTGCCGAGGCGCTCTACAAGCAGACCCTGCTGGACGACGCCAAATTCGAGCAGCTCATTGCGGCTTCGGTGCAGAACTGGGACGTGGAGCGCGTGGCCCTGCTGGATAAGATTATCCTGAAAATGGCCCTCTGCGAGATGCAGCTTTTCCGGGGCATTCCGGTCAAGGTCACCATCAACGAGTACATCGAAATCAGCAAGCTCTACAGCACGCCCAAGAGCAAGGAGTTCGTGAACGGTGTGCTCGATAAAATGGCCCAGGACTTGGCCGCCAAGGGCGACATCCGCAAGTCGGGCCGCGGCCTGCTCGACAATCAATAGCCTACGTAATAACCCCGCCCGGCCCCCAGCCGTTGAGTTACCGGTCCGCCTTTCTCACCCCTTTCGCTTCCCTGATTTTATGGCCAGCAAAACCACCACCGGCATTTTGTGCTTCGCGGGCGGCGCCCTCACCGGGGCCGCATTCGGCATCCTCTACGCTCCCGAGACGGGCCGCGAAACCCGCTCCTGGCTGAGCTATCAGCTGGAAAAATACCGCTCCGTGCTCGCCGACCTGGCCGAGAGCCTCGTCACGAGCCGCGAGGCCGGCGCCGGCCCTTCCTCGGCCAAAAGCGAGGGCCAGCGCGTGATTCAGGACGCCAAAAGCAAAGCCGAGCAGCTGCTGGGCGATGTCGACCAGCTCATCAATCAAATCAACTCCCGCAAGGGCGCTTAATACCAGCGGCAGCCGGCCAGCAGGGGGTAGTGCGAAAGCTCTTCGCACTACCCCCTGCTGGCCGGCTGCTCGTTCGCTAATTTAACAACATGCACACCATCACCCTTATTCCCGGCGACGGCATCGGACCCGAAATCACCAAGGCCGTAGTCGACATTTTCGCGGCCGCGCAGGTGCCGGTGCAGTGGGAAGAGCAGAACGCCGGCCAGACCACCTTCGACCAGTCGGGCGAGCTGATGCCGCAGGCCCTGTTCGACTCGTTGGAGCGCAACCGCGTGGCCCTGAAAGGCCCCATCACCACGCCCGTGGGCAAGGGCTTTCGCAGCATCAATGTCAGCCTGCGCCAGAAGTACGACCTCTACCAGAACCTGCGGCCGAGCAAAACCACGCCCGGCATCAAAACCCGCTACGAGGGCGTGGACTTGGTGCTGTTCCGCGAGAACACCGAGGGCCTGTACTCGGGCTTGGAAGTGTACGACGAGCACCGCGGCATTGCCGACTCGTTCAACCGGATTTCAGTCGAGGCCTGCCGCAAAATCTGCCGCGCCGCCTTCGCCTACGCCGCCAAGCACGGTCGCAAAAAGGTGACCCTGGCTCACAAAGCCAACATCCTGAAAATGGCCGGCACCCTGATGCTCGACGCCGGCAAAGCCGCCGCAGCCGAGTTTCCGCAAGTCGAATTCGAGGATAAAATCATCGACAACATGTGCATGCAGCTCGTCAACAAGCCCGAGCAGTTTGACGTGATTGTGACCACCAACCTGTTCGGCGACATTCTCTCCGACCTGTGCGCGGGTTTGGTGGGCGGGCTGGGCGTGGTGTCGGGCGCCAACATCGGCGACGATATGGCCATCTTCGAGGCCGTGCACGGCTCGGCGCCTGACATTGCCGGGCAGGGCAAAGCCAACCCCACGGCCCTGCTGCGCTCGGCCCTGCTGATGCTGCAGCACATCGGCGAGCACGAGTCGGCGGCCCGCATCGAAAAAGCCCTGGGCGAAACGCTGCTCAATAAAGAGCAGTGCACCGGCGACCTGGGCGGGCAGGCTTCGACGAGCCAGTTTGCGCAGTTTGTGATAGAGAATGTGATAGAGAAGCTGTAGGCTTTAGAGCGTAGAGCCAAGAACTTAGAGCTTAGATTTGTTCTGATTTTCGTCTGGCTTACGAGTTATAAAATCTAAGTTCTCAGCTCTCAGTTCTAAGTTCTTCATTATGAAAATTACCCCCGTACTGGTTGCCAGCCTCTTGCTGCTGGGCGCCTGCAACTCCGATAAAACGGCCGAGGTCGGCACCCAGGGCATGAACGCCGCGGCCAACCAGGCCAGCGACGCCGCCGCCAACCCGACCGTAGACAACCCCAACGTGGTGAGCGAAACCGAGGCGCCCAACCCCAACGCGCCGGTGATGAAGTTCGCCGAGACCGAGCACGACTTCGGCGACATCAAGGGCGACGCCGTGGTGCGCCACACGTTCGAGTTTACCAACGCCGGCAAATCGCCGCTGCTGATTGAGTCGGCCACGGCTTCCTGCGGCTGCACCACCCCGGCCTGGACCAAGGAGCCGGTGGCGCCCGGCGGCAAGGGCACCATTCAGGTGCAGTTCGACGCACATGGCAAGGTGGGCATTCAGAACAAGTCGGTGGCCGTCCGGGCCAACACCCAGCCCAGCGTGACGACGGTCATCATCAAGGCTAACATCGGGGCGCCGGTGCCGCCGGCCAACGGCCCGGTGGTGCAGTAGTCTGCCCGCCGTAGCTTCTTCTTTTTTCTGACCTTCTCTTCATGCCTTTTCTGCTGCAAGCCGCCTCCGGAATGGAAAATTTCGCCCAGTTTCTGTTCCCGCTGGCCATCGGGCTGGTGCTGTACTTCTTCATGATTCGGCCCCAGCAGAAAAAGGCGGCCGAAACCAAGCGGTTCCGGGAGTCGCTGGTGAAGGGCGCCCGCGTCATCACCATCGGCGGCCTGCACGGGCAGATAGTCGAAATCAGCGACAACACCGTGCTGCTCGAAGTCGAGCGCGGCGTACGCCTGCGCTTCGACCGCACAGCCGTGGCCCGCGAGGCCGGCAACGCCGCCTCGGGCGCCTAGCATGCGGGGGCCGCTGACGCCGGCGCGCCGGCTGCTAGGCTGGTTTGTGCGGCCGTTTGCCTCGCAGGAGCCCAGCTTCTACCGAGCCATCACGGCCTGCCTGCTGGCGGCGCTGGTGTTCTGGCAGATGAACGCGCTGAATAAAACCTACACCACGGAGCTGGATTTTCCGCTCAGCTGGCAGTACAATGCCCGCCGCTACGTGCCGCTCACGCCCCTGCCGGCCTCAGTGCCCGTAACCGTGACCGGGCAGGGCTGGCGCCTGCTGCGCGGCAACCTGGGCGTGGGCGTGCGCCCCGCCGAACTGCGCCCCCGGGCCCTGCTGGCCGCCCAGCCCGGGG
>CAXUEM010000249.1:0-3876 GCA_964249885.1 uncultured Hymenobacter sp.
GCCTCGGCCAGGTCGTGCCGGAATAACTCTTCGAGGTTGCCGGTGGGCTTACTCGGCTCCTGATTCTTCATCTTCGGATATAGTTGTAGATTTTCTGGTCGAATACGTGGTGCCCAGGCGGGCCAGCTTGGTTTGCAAAATGACCCGGGCCCGCGAGTACTGCGACTTGCTGGTGCCCTCCGAGATACTCAGTAATTCCCCGATTTCGCGGTGCGTGTAGCCTTCAATGGCGTAGAGGTTGAACACCAGCCGGTAGCGCGGGGCCAGCTGCTGCACCACCGCCAGTAGCTCAGCGTAGGCGTAGGAGCTGAGCGTGAACTCCTCGCTGGCCAGGCTGACGGGGTAGTCGCCGCCGTCGCTCACCGCTACCAGCGGGGCGTTGCGGCGGTGCTGGCGCAGGGCCGCATTTACCATGATGCGCCGAATCCAGAATTCCAGCGGGCACTCGCGCCGGAAGCCCGCCAGCGTCCGAAACACCGTCACAAAGCCATCCTGCAAAATGTCTTCGGCCTCGAAGCTGGTTTGGGCGTAACGCAGGCACACGGCCATCATGCGGGCCGCATACCGGTCGTAGAGCTGCTTCTGGGCCAGGTGCTCGCCGCGCAGGCACCGCGCAATCAGGGCTTCTTCCGAAGCGGCCGGGCTGGCCGTGCGGCTCACTGTCAGGTGGGGGGCCGCCTCCGGCGGCGACCCGGCGGGCTCGGAAGCCGGCCAGCTAGCAGCACTCATGCGAACGGTAGACTAAGGCTGCTGTCGGCCGCCGGTAGCACCGGCTGCGTGGCCTTCCGGGCGAAGCTGTCAGGAGCAAGCGGCATACAGTAGCGTAAGAAAAGGGCGGAGGCTTTACCGTCAGCAAGTTAAGATGCCACCGCCAATAAGCCGGCCGGGCACTCTGTACAGAGCCGGCCGGCCGGCTGGGCGTTGCACGGAAAACCTGGCGTGCGCAGGCTGAAAATTTAACTCTTTGTAAATCACAATGCTAAGCTATGATAAGCCTCTTTCAAAAACAGTGTAGCTACATTTGATGTATGTACACGTATTAGCTTTGTCTGCGCAAGTTCATTTTCACTTTCAACCCAACCCCATGAAGACGCTGGTTCTGTTTTATTCCACTTATGGCCACCTCTGGAAAATGGCCGAAGCCGTGGCGGAAGGTGCCCGCCAGGTGCCCGGCAACGAGGTCGTGGTGAAGCGCGTGCGCGAAACCCTGCCCGCCGAGCTGCTCGACCAGATTCACGCCACGCAGGCCCAGCAGGCCTTTGCTCACATTCCGGTGGCCACGCCCGAGGAGCTGGAGCAGTACGACGCCATCATTTTCGGCACGCCCACGCGCTACGGCAACGTGGCCAGCCAGATGCAGGCCTACATGGATGCCACCGGCGGCCTCTGGGGCCGGGGCGCCCTGGTCGGCAAGGTCGGCGGCGTGTTCGTGGGCACGGCCACCCAGCACGGCGGCCAGGAAACCACCATCCGCTCCTTCCACACCGAGCTGTTTCACCACGGCTTTGTAGTAGTGGGCCTGCCATATGCTTGGCAGGGCCAGAACGGGCACGAAACCGTGACCGGCGGCACCCCCTACGGCGCCAGCACCGTGACCGGCGGCCAAGGCGAGCGTCAGCCCAGCGAGAACGAGCTGGAAGGTGCCCGCTTCCAGGGCCGGCACACTGCCGAAATCGCCAAGAAGCTCGCCGCCTAAGTGCTGCCCGGCCCCTACTCCCTGCTGACTCCGCCCAGCAGGGGGTAGGAGCCGGGCTCTGATTGTTGCGTCACACAAAAAGGCCGTCTCCCAGGCAGGAGACGGCCTTTTAGCTTAGTAGCGGGCTCGGCTGAGCTTACAGCGAATTCACAAACGCGACGAGGGCATTCCGGTCGGCCTGCGAGAGCTTCTCGACGTAGCGGCGCGAGGCATCGCCCTCACCGCCGTGCCACATGATGGCTTCTACCACGTTGCGGGCGCGGCCGTCGTGCAGGTAGTTGGTGTGGTTGCTGGTGGTGGCGCTCAGGCCCAGGCCCCAGAGCGGGGCGGTGCGCCACTCGCGGCCGCTGGCCTGAAAGTCGGGCCGGTTGTCGGCCAGGCCGGGGCCCATGTCGTGCAGCAGCAGGTCGGTGTAGGCGTGAATAGTCTGGTTGGCTAGGCCGTAGCCGGCGCCTTCGCGGGTTTTCAGGGCCGGGCGGTGGCAGGCGGCGCACTTGGCGGCCACGAACAGGGCCCGGCCGGCCAGCACCTGCTCGCTGCTGCTGTTGCGGGCGGCGGGCACGGCCAGCGTCTTGGTGTACAGGGTCGTGTTGTTCAGCTCCCGGATGGTGATGTCGGTGGGCAGGCGCGAGGACATGGCGTCGTGGTCGTCCTCATCGTCGTCGTCCTCGCCGTGCATGTTGCGGCCGCCGCCCTCCACGTTCGATTCCAGCGGGAAAAATGGGCTGGTCAGGCCCAGGTCGCCGTTGTAGGCGGCGGCAGCCTGCTGCAGCAGGTTGGGCTGGTTGGCTTTCCAGCCGAAGCGGCCCAGCACGGTGCGCTGGGCGGCCACGCTCCATACATAGTTGGGCCGGCCCGAGATGCCATCACCGTCGCGGTCGTTGGCATCGGCCACGCTCAGGATGCTGCTTTCCGAGACTTCTTCCAGCAGGCCCAGGCCCGCCACCTGCCCGCCTATGCGGGGCGAAATCATGACATCGGCCGGCAGCGTGGCCGAGGGGCGGTACGTCGGGGTGCGCAGGCTGTAGGTCTGCCCGTCCACGAAGGCGCGCAGCTCCTCCACGTAGCTGGTGCTCACGGTGCCCTCCACACCCACGGCGCGCGTGCCGTTGTTGTTAATGAAAGGCTGAATCTGGTCGCCGATGCCGGGCACCGGGCGCGGACCACCATCAGGATTAGTGCCCGGAATGCTGACCCGGAACAACAGTTGCGGCGTGGCCCGGAGCGGGCTGCGGCCCCCGTTTACGTGGCAGCCGCTGCACTTTTCGTTGTTCCAGAGCGGCGCGAGCTGCTCCAGGGTCCAGACCTGCTCAAAAGAGTTGCGGCCGTTGATGTGGTTTTGCAGGCTAGTGCCCGAGAGCGTGGGCGAGGGCATGGCAAAGGCCATGGCGTCAGCAAGGTTGATGGTGGTTCGGCCGCCGGCCGCACCGGTGAAGTCCGCTTCCTGCATGCTGCTGCTGGCGCTGCTGTTATCGTCATCATCGTCGTCATCGTCATCGTCGGCCTGACTAGTGGAGGTGCCGAGCGGGGCGCCGTCGTCGGTGTCCTGGCAGGCGCTGAGCGTGGCCGCGCCAAGCAAGACCAGCAGGCCGCGGCGAATGGTAGAGTGTAGAAGCATAGAGGAGCGGCTGAAAGTGGGCGTAAAAAGGGATGCGCAGACTGATATTAAGTCCAAACATACGCGCTTGTTTACCCATTGTTAAGTCCGCCTGTTCCCGCACTTTACCCCCGGCCCACACCCAAGCGACACCGCGGGTCATTACGTAAGTATTTGAAAATATGCTGATTGAGAATGGATTAGCAGCCCTATAGTGCTGCTTTATACAATTTTGTCCTGGCAGCGAACAACGGCCCGGCGGTCCATTAGCACATACAGTCGTGCTTATTAAAATGGTATAATATAAAATGTTCGTCAAATATCATTATTAATAATGCGTAATAAAGGGGCGGCCAGGCCACCGCGCGGCCTTGCCGCCCTGACGACCAAGGGCACACCCTAATTGCGGGCCGCCATGCCCGGCTCCCAGATGTCCCAGGCGGCCTCGGCCTGCAGGCACAGCATCTCGAAGCCGTTTTTCGTTTGGGCGCCGGCTTCCTGCCCGCGGCGCAGGAAGGTGGTTTCAGTGGGGTTGTAGATAAGGTCGTAAAGGTAGTGCTGGCTGGTGAGGGCCTCGTACGGA
>CAXUEM010000249.1:3886-5225 GCA_964249885.1 uncultured Hymenobacter sp.
CTCCTCGATGGCCGGATACGTGCCCAGCGGCGTGGCATTGACAATCAGCGGATGCCCGGCCAGCAGGTCCGGCGTCAGGTCGTCGTAGGTGAGCCCGCCGCGCAGCGGGTCGCGCGACACCAGCCAGTAGGCGATGCCCAGCTCGCGCAGGGCCACTTCCACGGCCTTGGCGGCGCCGCCCGTGCCCAGCACCAGCGCCCGGGCCGAGGAGTCGTGCAGCGGATAAAACCGCCGCACCGACTCCCGAAACCCGATATAATCAGTGTTGTGGCCCACCAGCCGGCCATTGGGCTGAAACTCAATCACGTTCACCGCGCCCACCCGCCCGGCCGAGGGCGCCACCTCGTCCAGGTAGGGCCAGATAAGCTCCTTGTAAGGCACGGTCACGTTCAGGCCGCGCAGGTCGGGGTGGGCCGCCAGCAGGGCCGGCAGGTCGGTGGGACTTTCCAGCTCGAACAGGCCGTAGCGGTGCTGGTCGAGGTGCAGCTGGCTGAACTTCTGCGTGAAATAGGTTTGCGAGAAAGAGTGGCCCAGCTTGCGGCCGATAAGTCCGTATTGGGGCATGGGAAGTAAAAGTTAGTGCGCAACGATAGATACCCCCTGCTGGCCCGGCCAGCCGTTGCCGCTGAGAGCGTGTTTGAACTTTGCTGGAATCAGCTCCAAAACGTCATGCTGAACGCAGTGAAGTATGACGTTTTTTCAATTCCCCAATACGTTCTAAGTCAGCTCAGCCCGCCGGGCTGCAATTAGCCGTTGGCCACTTTACCGCGCAGCTTGCCCTTGATAAACGAGCCGATGGCCGGCGCCACCGATAGCAGCACGATGAGGTAAATCACAATCGTGAAGTTGTCGCGCACCAGCGGAATGTTGCCGAGCAGGTAGCCCGCCACGGTGAGCGAAATCACCCAGAGCAAAGCGCCCACGACGCTGTAGCTCACGAAGAACTTGTACTTCATGGTGCCCACGCCCGCCACAAACGGCGCGAACGTGCGCACAATCGGGACGAAGCGCGCCATAATGATGGTCTTGCCGCCGTGCTTGGCGTAGAAAGCCTGCGTCTGCTCCAGGTACTTGCGGTTGAAGAGCTTGAAGTCTTCGCGGAAAACCCGCGGCCCAAGGTAGTCGCCGATAAAGTAGTTCAGGTTGTCGCCCAGAAAGGCGGCCAGCAGCAGCAGGGGGATAAGGTAAAACAGGTGCAGCAGGGTTTCGGGCGAGCCCGGCGCCACGGGCTGGGCCGCCAGCGTGCCGGCCACGAACAGCAGCGAGTCGCCAGGTAGGAAGGGCATCACCACCACCCCGGTTTCGGTGAAGATGATAAGAAACAGAATCAGATAGGTCC
>CAXUEM010000250.1:0-5217 GCA_964249885.1 uncultured Hymenobacter sp.
AACTCGTGCCTACCATGAGAGCGAGGCTGCGCCTCGCATTAGAACGAGAGGGTAGAACGACTTACGCTGGCGCGAGCTTGCCGCGTTGCGGCAGTGAAGGCGCAGCCTCCACCCCAGAGCGGGCACGAGTTACGGCTGCGCCTAAACTCGCACCAGTGAGGGCCAGTGAGTGCCACTAAGCGACCCTGCACATTCCAATATATCGTGAGGCTTTTGCGCAGCTCAACTATCAACCACCCGCCCCCGGCCTCGTAAACCCCGGCATGATTCGCCCGCTGCTCCTGTTGCTTTGGCTCAGCCTGCTGGCTGCCCCGGCCGCCCTAGCCTGCCCGGTGTGCCGGCCGCAGGTGCAGGCCGGCATTCACACCGAAACCTACTCTGCCAACCTGGGGCTGGTGCTGCTGCCCGTGGCCTTGCTGCTGGCCGGCGGGCTGGGCTTGTTTTTCGCCGCTGATATCCGCCACCGCTTCGCCTCTCGCCCATGAACCTACCCCCTGCTGGCCCGGTCCAAACCCGCACCCCGCTCATCGCCGCTGGCCTGCTGCTGGGGGCCGGCCTGGGCGGCTTCGTCGATGGCATCGTCTTGCACCAGATACTGCAGTGGCACAACATGCTGTCTAATCAGCTGCCGCCCGACACGCTGGTGCGGGCCAAGATAAACATGTACTGGGACGGGGTTTTCCACGCCGCGGTGTGGGTAATGACGGCCGTGGGCTTGTTTTCGCTCTGGCAGGCCACCGGCCGGCCCGACGTGGTCCGCTCCGGCCGTACGCTCTGGGGGGCGCTGCTGCTGGGCTGGGGCCTGTTTAATGTGGTTGAGGGCCTTATCGACCACCAGCTGCTGGGCCTGCACCACGTGCAGGAATACGCCGCCGATAAGCTGCCCTGGGACCTGGCGTTTCTGGGCTTCGGAGGCTTGCTGCTGCTCAGCGGCGGGCTGCTGCTGCGGCCGGCTGATAACCTCCGCGCTAAAACTGAGTTACACCACTAGCGCCGAGCGAAAAGGACGGGTGCCGGATTTTCTATGATAAAAGTCAGGTCTGCCATTTCTCGTTGCCGGAGCGGCCTGCTGTTGCTGGGCGTGCTGGGGTCGCTGGCGGCTGCCGCCCAGCCAACGGCGCCCCCCCCGGCCGGGCCGCTGAGCTTGCCGGAATGCGTGCGCTACGCCCTGCAAAACCAGCCCCTGGTGCGGCAGGCCCGGCTGGATGCCCAGGTGAACGAGGCCGACATCCGCATCGGGCTGGCCGGCTGGCTGCCGCAGGTGGGGCTGGATGCCGACCTGCGCCGCAACTTCCAGTTGCCTTTCGTAGTGCTGCCCAATGCCGACGGCGGCCTGACGCCCCGGCAGGTAGGGCTGAAAAATATTTCAACCTTCAGCGTCAGCGGCACCCAGGTTTTGTATAACCAGGATGTGTGGCTGGCCCGGCGGCAGGCCCGGCCCTCGCGCCGCTACGCTGAGCAAAATACCGCGTTGGTTCGCACCAATCTAGTGGCCGACGTGAGCCGCACCTTCTACGACGTGCTGCTGGCCCAGCAGCAGCAGCGCGTGTACGAGGCCGACCTGCTGCGTCTGAGCCGCAATCTGCGCGACGCCCGCGCCCGCTACGACGCCGGCGTGAGCGACAAAATCGACTTCAAGCAGGCCGAAATTTCGCTCAATACCTCGCGCGCGGCCCGCAAGCAGGCGCTGGAAGCGGTGAAAGCCCGCACTGCTGCTCTCAAAGAATTGATGGGTTTGCCCGGCCCGCAGCCGCTCACCGTGCGCTATGATTCGGTTCAACTGGAGCAGGACGCGGTGCTCGACACGCTGGCCGGCTACGACGCCAACCGCCGCCTCGAAACCCAGTTGCTGCAAACCCAGAAAACCCTGCAAGCGGCCCAGATTGGCTACTACCGCTGGGGCTTTTTGCCCGAGCTAGGCCTGTTTGGCACCCACAACACTGTGTTTCAAAATAATAATATCGGCGACTTGTACAGTCGGCGGTTTCCGAGTGCGTTCGGCGGCGTGCAGCTCAGCCTGCCCATTCTGCAGGGCGGGCGCCGGCTCCAGAACCTGCGCCGCGCGCGCCTGCTGGATGAGCGCCTGGACGCCGACTTGGCCCTCGTCCGCAGCCAGATTAACACCGAGTTTGAGCAGGCGCTAGCCACCTACAAGGGCTACTACGCCGACTACCAGTTCGGCCGCCAGAACCTGGCCCTGGCGCGCGAGGTCTTTCAGGTCGTGGACCTGCAGTACCGCGAGGGCATCAAGCCCTACCTCGACGTGCTGGTGGCCCAGACCACCCTGCGCACCGCCGAGCTGACTTACCACGTGGCGCTGTTTCAGCTCCTGACCAGCAAGGTGGAAGTGCAGCGGGCCCGGGGCGAATTAGTGGTAGAGCCTTGAGCAAGGCCCGGCCTGACGTGCTGAATCTGAGAACTAAGTCTATTTCTATGCCGGTCATCCGTCTGCATTTTATCTGCTACCCCCTGCTGGCCGGGCTGCTGCTGACCGCCTGCGGCAAAAAGGACAAGGAAAAAGGCCAGCAGGGCGGCGCCGAAAACGCCGGCCCCACGCCGGTGAAGCTGGTGGCGGCCCAGGAGCAGCAGGCCATTTACTACGACGAGTACCCGGCCCGCGTGGCGGCGCTCAACATCGTGGAGCTGCGCAGCCAGGTGCCGGGCTTCATCACCAATATCTTCTTCAAAGAAGGCGAGGTGGTGCGCAAAGGCCAGAAGCTGTACGAGATAGACCGGCGCAAGTATCTGGCCGCCGTGCGCGAGGCCCGCGCCGGCGTGCAAAGCGCCAACTCCCAGCTGCAGAATGCCCAGCTCAACCTGGGCCGCTACCAGCGCCTGGCCGCCCAGGACGCCATTGCCCGCCAATTGGTCGACAATGCCGTGGCCACCGAAGCCAGCGCCCGCGCCCAGGTCGAAGTGGCCCGCGCCGCCCTGGCCACCGCCCAAACCGACCTCGACTACTCGACCATCAACGCGCCGTTTACCGGGCGCATTGGCATCTCGCAGGTGCGGCTGGGCGCGCAGGTATCGGCGGGCAGCACCTTGCTCAATACCCTGTCCAGCGAAGACCCGGTGGGCGTGGATTTCGTGGTGAATGAGCAGGAGCTGAGCCGGTTTCAGGCCCTGCAGCAGAGCCAGCAGGGGGGGCTGGCTGCCCAGGACTCCAGCCTCAAACTGACCTTGCCGGGCGGCAAAAAATACGCCGGCCGCGGCCGCATCCGCGCCCTAGACCGGGCCGTGGACAACGAAACCGGCAGTGTGCAGGTGCGGATGCAGTTCGACAATCCGCAGCGCGAGCTGAAAGATGGCCTGACCGTGACCCTGCGCGTGCTCAACAACCAGTCGGGCCGCCGGGTGGTGGTGCCCAACAAGGCTATTCTCGACCAGATGGGCGAGAGCTTCGTGTTCGTGGTGCGCGATACCATTGCTCTGCAGCGCAAGGTGGAGCTGGGCCCGCGCCTGCGCGAAGACATTGTGGTGCTGAAAGGGCTGAAAGCCGGCGAGAAAATAGTAGCCGATGGCCTGCAGCAGCTCCGCGACAGCGGCACCGTGACGACCGGCCCGCCGCGCAAGCCCAAGGGCAAAGACGGCAAGAAGAGTGCGGCTCTATGGAAGTTAAAAGTTAAAAATGAAAAGTTAAAAGTCTGCGAGATAGAAGTTTCGCGCAGAAAAATCTACCCGGGTTTTAACTCTCAACTTTTAACTTTTAACTCTGTCAGCCGCGCATGATAGCTGAAACCTTTATCCGCCGGCCCAAGCTGGCCATTGTGTGCTCGCTGTTCATCGTGCTGCTGGGCGCGCTGGCCATCTTCAACCTGCCTATCACGCAGTACCCGGATATTACGCCGCCCACGGTGTCGGTCAGCGGCAACTACGTGGGCGCCGATGCCCAGACCGTGGAGCAGACCGTGACTACGCCCGTGGAAACGCAGGTGAACGGCGTGCCGGGCATGAACTACCTCACCAGCTCGTCGGCTAACAACGGGCAGATGAGCATGTCGGTCAATTTCGAGGTCGGCACCGACATCGACGTGGCCGCGCTCGACGTGCAGAACCGCGTCAGCATTGCCCTGCCGCGCCTGCCCGAAGAAGTGCAGCGCCTGGGCCTGACCGTGCGCAAGCGCAACCCCAGCATTCTGCTGCTGGTGGCGCTGTACGCGCCCAAGGGCACCCACGACGTGACGTTTCTGGACAACTACGCCAACATCTACCTCAAGGACGCCCTGCTGCGCACCAAGGGCGTGGGCGATATTAACGCCCGCGCCGACGACTTCTCCATGCGCGTCTGGCTCAAGCCTGACCGGCTGGCGCAGCTCGGCCTCACGGCCCAGGATGTGGTGGGCGCCCTGCGCGAGCAAAACGCCCAGATTGCGGCCGGCTCTCTGGGCGGCGCGCCGCAGCAGAAAGGCCAGAGCTTCGAGTACACAGTGTTTGTGCGCGGCCGGCTGGCCTCGGCCGAGGAGTTTGGCAACGTGGTGGTGCGCACCCTGCCCGAAACCGGCAAAGTGGTGTACCTCAAGGACGTGGCCCGCGTGGAGCTGGGCAAGTACAACTACGCCAACCAGAGCTTCGTGGACGGCAAGCGCGCGGCCTACCTGCTGGTGTACCAGGCGCCCGGCTCCAACGCCCTGGAAACCTACGACAACGTGGTGGAAACTATGGAGCAGCTCAAAAAGCAGTTCCCCGGCGACCTGGACTATATGATTCCCTTCGAGGCAGCCTCAGTAGTAAAGGTGTCGGTGAAGGAGGTGCTGCAGACCATGATTGAGTCGCTGGTGCTGGTGGTGCTGGTGGTGTTTCTGTTTCTGCAGAACTGGCGGGCCACGCTCATCCCGACGCTGGCCATTCCGGTGGCGGTGGTGGGGCCGTTTCTGGCCTTCGTGCCGCTGGGCTTCACCATTAATACGCTCACGCTCTTCGGCCTGGTGCTGGCCATCGGCATCGTCATCGACGACGCCATCGTGATAGTCGAGGCCACCCAGCGCAACATGGACGACGAGGACATGGACCCCACTGAGGCCGTGCTGGCCGCCATGCGCGAGATTTCCACGCCCGTCGTCACCACGAGTATTATCCTCATTGCGGTGTTCGTGCCGGTGGCGTTTATCGGGGGTATCACCGGGCGGCTGTATCAGCAGTTTGCCCTGACCATTGCCGTATCGGTGGTGCTCAGCACGTTTTCGGCGCTGACGTTTACGCCGGCGCTGTGCGCGCTCA
>CAXUEM010000251.1:0-4402 GCA_964249885.1 uncultured Hymenobacter sp.
TGCCCGGCCTGAAAACCCTAGTGCTCATCGTCTTGGGCATTCTGAGCGCGGGCATGGGCATCAAGGGCTTTCTGGAGTCGAGCCACTTTATTGATGGCGGCGTTACGGGCGTCTCGATGCTGCTGGCCGCGGCCTTTGGCCTGCCCCTGTCCTGGTTGCTGCTGCTCATCAACCTGCCGTTTCTCGTGCTGGGCTACCGCCAAATCGGGCTGGGCTTTGCCGGGCGCAGCGCGGCGGCCATTGCCGGGCTGGCCCTGTGCATTGCCCTGGTGCCCTACCCCGACGTAACGCCCGACCTGCTGCTGACGGCCGTGTTCGGCGGCGTCTTCATCGGGGCCGGCATCGGGCTGGCCATGCGCGGCGGGGCCGTGCTCGACGGCACCGAAATTGCGGCCCTGCTCATCTCCCAGCGCACGCCCCTGCTCAAGGTCAGCGACGTGATTCTGCTGGTCAACATCGTCATCTTCGGCGTGGCCATCTTTGTGCTCGGCACCGAGCAGGCGCTGTACTCCATCCTGACCTACGTGGCGGCCTCGAAAACCCTGGATTTCATTCTCACCGGCATCGAGCAGTACACCGGCGTCACCATCATTTCCGAGCGCAGCGAGGACATCCGCTTCGCCATCACCCACCTGCTGGGCCGCGGCGTCACCATCTACAAGGGCGAAAGCGGCTACGGCAAGCGCGGCGAGCAGGGCCAGGACATGAACATCGTCTTCACCGTCGTCACCCGCCTGGAGCTGCCCCAGCTGCGCACCGAAGTCCGCCGCCTCGACCCGCGCGCCTTTATCGTGCAGCACCGCGTCGATGACGCCGTGGGCGGCATGCTCAAGCGGCGGCCGCTGCATTAGTTCAGGTAAATCCTCAAGCCCTGCATATCTCGACCCTACTGCAACCGCCGGATTCAATAGCTGAGAGTAATTTTAGTTCTGCGGTGCTACAAAAAACTGCTTTAATTACGGTTTAGACGTCTATTACAAAGTTTTTTCCAGATACTATGAGCCAGCGCAATATCCTTGTCTGAAAGCCCGTAGCCTTTTTTTAGAATTATTTGATTGGTGTACTCTAAGATTTTGTCAATACTGACCTTATCCCGCATCTTTTCGTCAATCCAAGGCAATAGGGCCGCATTTTCCTCTTTGTAAGGCAGCAGTATACGTTCTGCCTCGTTGGGCATCAGTTCCAGAACGCCGCCGCCGTGGCTTCGGCCGCAGACTTCGGCAAACGCCAAAGACAACGAGTTGTAATAGCTGGCCGTGAATGCCTCCAGGTGCGTTCCACCTTTCAGGTACACCCGGTGCATGGTATCAGTGGTATAGGCTTCTGCCTGGTTGATGATAAGTCGGGGGTAGATGTTGTTACGACGGATGAACAGCGCATCGGAGGCCCGAATGGATGGGACGACAAACCAATCATCCCGGATACCGCATTTATAGCCCTTGTCAATGCCATCTGCCTCACCTTTGGCAATGTAGCGTACGGCCCCATTCTTGGGGTTGAGGTGCTGCCGGCTTGGAAAAACGAGCAGGTGAGCTTTGGCTTTGGAGTTGCGGTTTAGCTGCCAGTCGTTTTCTGTGAATATAACGCTGTTGACCTGCACGCTGCGGCCCACCATTGGCCGCGCGTAGTCCTCCAAGTCGTACTCCTGAACCGTGGTAAGCGGCACGGTGAAAAAGTCATTCGCGCCGGTAGTGATGCCCACTTGCACGTCCGCAAACCTGCCCAGCTGTGGAATTGAGCCCTTTCCCACCCGGTCGAGGAAATCAATTTCCTCTTGCTCTAGGAAGTAGTAGGTCCACTTCTTCGACTTAAAATCAATGTTTTTCCGGGGAATTTTCAAGCGGCTAATGTCGAGTGACTTAAGCTCGCTCGCGTCGCGCAGTTCCAGGTGGTCGATTTTATGCTCTTGCGAACCGTCTCGCTCGCAGAGCAGGAGCACCACTTCTTGCTGAATGTTGGGGAACACCAGCTTCTCGAAGGAGATGACGTTGATTTTGTTGTAGTGCTTGGCGATGAACTGACGCAGCTGTTCCGCATAAGACACTTGCAGCACCTCAGCCGGCAGCACGAACCCAATGCGCCCTTTCTCTTTGAGCAGCTGCGTAGCGCCCACCACAAAGGAAACCCAGGCGTTCGTTAGGCGGGTGTACCTCAAGCCCGACTTGATGAAAATGTCTTCAGCCGCTATCTGCTGCTTGGGCTCGAAGTACTGATACCGAATGTAGGGAGGGTTGCCCACCACCACGTCAAACCGTTGGTCTGTCTGGTTGCAGTACTCATGAAAATCGGTATTGATTATCTGTGTTTTAGGTAAATCAATCTGTACCGCTTTGGCCGCTTCTTCTGCGTTAAATTCAATGGCTGTTATCGAGTTGTAGGGTAGCCCCTGCTCCTGAATGCCCCGCAGAAAATTGCCATCCCCACAGCTCGGCTCTAGAATGTCAGCGTTTTTGTCGTCATCAATGGCCCAGCGAAGGACAAATTCAACAATAGGAAGCGGGGTGTAAAATCCGCCCCGTAGTTTCTCGGCGGAGGCATCGGCAATAAGTCTCATTATTCTCTCTCTTTGATTCG
This sequence comes from uncultured Hymenobacter sp., assembly GCA_964249885.1. Lineage (GTDB taxonomy): Bacteria > Bacteroidota > Bacteroidia > Cytophagales > Hymenobacteraceae > Hymenobacter. Next base: position 2,575 of record CAXUEM010000251.1, read on the forward strand.
CTCTTGGACAAGTTTCAATGCGTCGGCTGCAAACTCGTGTGGGCGTACCTCTTTGTAAAGCTTATCAGCCAGGGAGAGCGTTCGCAACTGGCGTTCTTCTACCCCGAACAGGGCGGAAAGCCGGCTAAAAAGTGTTTCACTGACAGAACGCTCCCCTTTTTCGATTCGAGCTAGCATCGACAAGTCTACCGCAAGCATATCAGCCGCCTCTTTTAGAGTGAACTGCTGAGCTTCTCGCAGAGCCTTCAACGTTTTACCGAGAGTATCCTGCACTGTTTATTGGACAACTTCAGTCCAAATATAAAGAGAAGAAGACGGGCATTAAAGTCCACTACTGGATTTCAATTTTGAATGTATCGTCTGAACCGTCTAAACGATAGAGATTCAAGCTGTAGCCAACTAAGTTTTTTTCGCGAATAGCTTTAGCCAGGACTGTGCCCCAGGAAATGGTGCCTGGATAATTGTCTTTTCCTGCCTCTGGTCTATGCCTGACATCTAATTCATGTACTCCCCAATCCTCGCCTAATACAGTAATATAGAACTTAGCAGGAGCTATTTCTGCAAATGGGGTTGATTTTTCGACAGACCAAACTAATCCTCCAAAAACATTGTGGCGGAAGTAAGTATTATAATCAATTAAAGCACCTGACACCTTGAAACCTGCTTGTGGTAGACCCAAATTGCCCTTTGTATTACTTTTTGCAGTTTTAGGAATCTCCACATGCGAAGCAGATAGTTTGGGTTGGCGCCACACGAGTATAAAAGAGGGGACAGTGGCCACCTCAACCCCTGTCGTGTCGTCATCAACCTCGTCCTGATATTCTTCCTCGTTGATTTCTTCACCTGCTTTTTTGGGGCTGGCTGCCCCTTTAACTGCTTTTTTGCCTCTGAATGCAGCGGGAGCTCGGGGGAGCTCCCTTTTAGGAAACCACTCTAGTAGGCGGCGTTCAGCAGATTCCTCCAGCTCTTTATTCAACTCATCAAGCTTCGCGTGATTCTGTTTGAGTTGAGCTTCAGTCGGAACAACCCTCTCCACTACAAGGCGCTCAATGAGTTCGGCCGTAATTTCACTCAGGTTTAGGTCTGTAAAATCGTAAAGGCTTGAGAAACTGGCCTTCATGTCATTGAGAACCTTGAGGTCTGCCGGAATATCGTGCGACAGCTCTAGGAGCAAAGAGGCTTCTACGTTCACGTACAGGCCCTGTCTCGTCAGGTTAGAAGACCCAACGATAAGCTGCGATTTGTGCTCCCCCTCAAACAGATACACCTTGGGGTGGAAGATGCTGCCGCCGAGTTGATAAAAGATTTGAGCATTAATGCCTAGTTTCGATAAGGCTTCAAGGGCTTCTTTTGAAGTAGCTTTCTGGTCAACTCCAACAATAAAGCTTATGGTTAGACCCCGCGTTTTAGCGGCCTCGATGTGAGGGGTCAAGCCATTTACTCCTGCTACACTAACAAATGCTGATAGCCCCGTAAACGTATGATATTCAGCATCATTAAAAAGTCTAATTAGCGTCTCCCCAGTAGAGTTGGTTATGTCAGTGGTAATACCTTGACTAAGCGGAGTGATAAGCATGGTCGATGTGTTATGCGCTTTTTATTACAAGGCTAGCGAAGAGGCTCTATACCAGGATTCTAATCGCCATTGTTTTCAAATTCCTCACTTGGCGTAATATATTTTCGTTTTGTGAGGCTACGTCTTACTCAGAACCGCGCAATAACCCGCAGATTGACCAGGCGCTGGCTCAGGTAGTTGGGCACGGAATACGTACGGCCGTTCACGTCCTGCAGGTAGCTGTAGCCGGCCACGTTGTTGGCACCCAGCACG
>CAXUEM010000251.1:4412-5213 GCA_964249885.1 uncultured Hymenobacter sp.
GTACGGGTGGGGCTTGGGGCCGGTGCGCACGCTCACGATTTTGTTGAAGCCCAAATCGACCCGGAAATAGCTGCGCGTGAGCTGATTTGTACCGCGGAAGTCGCTCAGGCCGGGCGGCGAAAACGGCAGGCCGGAGCCGAACACGGCATTCACGTAGCCCCGCACCGAGGGGTTATCCGGCAGGTGGTCCTGAAAGAAGATGCCCAGGTTCAGGCGCTGGTCCTGGGGCCGGCGCAGAAAGCCTTTCGCTTTCCGGTCTATTTTCCGGCCCTGCTCATCAAACGTGCTGATGGAGTCGCCCTCCAAATCCTCTCTCGTCGTGAGCAAACCCAGGCTGAACCAGGACTCGGCGCCCTTCACAAACTCGCCGCTTATCCGCGCATCGAGGCCCGCGGCGTAGGCGCGGGCGTTATTCTGCGCCAGGTAGCGCAGGCGCACGTTGTCCACGTCGTAGGGAATCACATCGGTCAGGTACTTGGCGTAAGCTTCCGTCGAGAGGCGAAATGGCCGGCCGTAGGCGGTAAATGCCACATCGCGGCCCACGATGAAGTGGTAGGATTTCTGGGCCCGCAACTCGGGGTTGAGCTGGGCCTGCTGCCGGCCCGGCGCCAGCAGGGTCTGGTTGCGCAGCTCGCGGTAAAAAGGGGGCTGGTAGTAGATGCCCAGCCCCAGCTTGAACGAGCGGTTGGGGTGGCGCCGACCCTGCTGGCTATACTGCAGCCGCGGGCTGAGCACGAGCTGGCGGTTCACGTCCCAGTAGTGGGCGCGCAGGCCGTAGGTGCGCGTGCGCAGCGAGTCGGG
>CAXUEM010000252.1:0-5153 GCA_964249885.1 uncultured Hymenobacter sp.
GTGTGGCGGGTGTGCAGCATGGCGCAGACGGGAAAAGGCATAAAAAAAGCCCGACTCCTGGGTGAGGAATCGGGCGGTGACTACGAGGGGGCGAGGCGAAGGCTCATGTGGCGTGGCTAGCGGCTCCCGGGTATGCGCGGCTCGATTCCGGCCCTGGTATTGGGGCGGTTTTTACGAGTTAGGCAAAACTGGGGCATGAGCACGAGCATGGAACAAATATAGAGTAAAATTCTAATGGTTACTGATTGACGGGCAATGATTAACAAAAACTTAATCTAGTTTCGGCGGGGAGCCAGGCGCCGGCCATCAGGTACTACTTAGAGGCACCGGTGACTAACGCAGAATGTCGCCCGAGCCGGCGCCGCGCTCCGACTCGTCGATTTTGCGCAGCGTGTACACGGCGCGCACCGAATCGATGCCCGAGAGACTGTTGATGTTGAAGTCAATGACCGTTTCCTGCTTTTTGCCTTTTACGAAGTGCCGGTATTCATCGGCCGACTCGCGCACCACGTAGAGCGTGCCGGGGCCTTTCACCTTGAGTTTGACGTAGGTGCTGCGGCCGTCAGGGGCCGGCTTGCGGGCGTCGTCGGCCACGAGGCTGGCGCCCACGAGGCGGTTTTTGGTTCTGTCGGTGCCCGGCAGGGCATAGTTGCCCAGGCCATCGACGAATATCTCGCGGCGCAGCATCAGGTCCTCGGTCGAGAGCTTGGCCAGCAGGCCCAGGCTGGACTTGTCCATCACGAGCTGCTGCCGGCCGGTGCCGGGCGGCGCCTGCTGGTAATACACCAGCACGGGGTCAGCCAGCTTGAGCTTACCGATGAATATTTTCGGTTTGCTGGGGTCTTCCTCGGGCTCGGGAGGCAGGGCGCCGCCGTTCTTTTTCATGGCCCGGTCCAGGGCCTCCGATTTTTCGCGGCGCGCCTTGTCGGCTTTCTTCTCGGCTTCCAGGACTTCTTCAGCCGCTTTCTTCTCGGCTTCGCGCCGGGCCAGCTCGGCTTCGGCGCGGGCCTTCATTTTTTCCTTGGTGGTCATGCGCACCGGCGAGGTAGCCGGACGCGGACGGGTTTGGGCGGCTGCCCCGGAGGCCACGCTCAAGGCGAGAAAAAAGACCAGATAAGACGGTTTCATGCCTCAAAAAAACACAATTAATTTGATACCTCGCGCCGCCGTTGTCAAACGCTGTGCCAGGGCTGACCTCCCCTCGCCTACTCCAGGGTCTGCCGCAGCGCGTACACGCGGCGCAAATTACGGATGAGGCGGGCCGACTCGGCGAAATTAAGCGTCTGGGCCCCATCGGAGGCCGCTTTTTCGGGTTCCTCGTGGGTTTCGTACAGAATGCCGTCGGCACCGGCCAGCACGGCGGCCAGGGCCATGTCGGGCACGAAGTCGCGGATGCCGATGCCGTGCGAGGGGTCCACGAGCACGGGCAGGTGGGTTTTCTCTTTCAGAATCGGCACCGCGTTCAAATCCAGGGTGTTGCGGCTGGCCGTCTCGAAGGTGCGAATACCCCGCTCGCACAAGGCCAGCTTTTCATTGCCGCCCGAAAACACGTATTCGGCCGAAGAAAGCAGCTCCTCGATGCTGCCCGAGATGCCGCGCTTGATGAGCACGGGCTTGTCGACGCCACCCAACGCGTCGAGCAGGTTGAAGTTCTGGGTGTTGCGGGCGCCCACCTGAAACACGTCCACGTAGTCGTGCATTTCTTCGACCTGCGAGACCTGCATGACCTCCGTTACAATCTTGACGCCCCGCGCCCGCGCCAGCTGATGAAACAGCCGCAGCCCGTCCATGCCCATGCCCCGGAACGAGTAGGGCGAGGAGCGCGGCTTGAACACGCCGCCGCGCATCAGGCGCACATTGTTTTCGGTGAGGTGGTCGAGCACGGTGGTCATCTGCTTTTCGCTCTCGATGCTGCACGGCCCGGCTACTATCGTGAAGTTGCCCTCGCCGATGCGCACGCCGTCGCCCAAATCCAGCACTGTGGGCCGCACCCGCCACTTGCGCGACACCAGCTTGTAGTCGTCCGAAACGCGGTGAATATCCTGCACGCCGGGCAGCTGGCCCACAGCGCGCAGGTCGATGTCGGCCTTGCCGATGCCCACCAGGTAGTGAGCCCGCTGGGTTTGCACCTCGGTTACCTTGTACTTGAGCGCCTCAATCTGATTGATGATGGTGGTTTTCGCATCCGGCGCGAGGCCGGGCTGGAGTTGAATGAGCATGTTGGATTTTTTTGGACTGCGCAAAAAAGGCGGTCATGCTGAGCGCAGTCGAAGCATCTCTACCGCAGCAGTAATTAGCTTAACCTCACGATTGGGCTACTTACGCGGTAGAGATGCTTCGACTCCGCTGCGCTCGGCATAACGTTCGCCTTTTTCATTTAATTCAGAATAGAGGACACAAACGCCGTAGCGGCGGCCGGGGCATCGTCGTGCTCGGCCTCGCCCAGGGCCCGAATCAGGGCCGAGCCGATGATGGCGCCCTCGGCGTGGCGGCAGGCTTTCTGAAACGAGGCCTTGTCGGCGATGCCGAAGCCGATGAGGCGCGGGTTGCGCAGCTGCATGGCCTCGATGCGCTCGAAATAAGCGTCCTGCACGCCGGCAGCCTGGTTATTGGTGCCGCCCGTGATGCCGGGCCCCGACACCAGGTATAGAAACGAGTCGGTCAGCTCATCGATGCGGCGGATGCGCTCGGGCGCGGTTTGGGGCGTGATGAGGAACACCGGGCGCAGGTTGTGGCGGCGGAAAATGTCCTGATATTCGGCCACGTAGTCGTCGAGCGGCAGGTCGGGCAGGATGATGCCGTCGGCGCCCACGGCGGCGGCCTGCCGGCAGAAGTTCTCCACCCCGAACTGCATCACCGGGTTGAGGTAGCCCATGAGCAGAATGGGCGTCTCGGGCACGGTGGCGCGAATGTCCTTGAGTTGCTCGAACAGCACGGGCAGGCTCATGCCGTTCTGCAGAGCGGCGGTGCTGCTTTGCTGAATCACCGGCCCGTCGGCCAGCGGGTCAGAAAAGGGCATGCCGATTTCAATGAGGTCGGCGCCGGCCGCGCTCAGCGCCTGAACGAGCGGCACCGTGTCGTGCAGGCGCGGGTAGCCGGCGGTGAAGTAGATGTTGAGCAGGTTTTTCTTGCTCTCGAAGGCTTGCTGGATGCGGTTCATATCGGGTTCCTCGCGGGGTTGCGCAGGGTCAGGCGCAGGGTTTGGCAGGGTTGTTCAAAAACTTCGCGAACCCTTGCGCTTGTACCCTGCGCAACCCCGCGAGAAATAAATTAAGTGAGCTTATCGGCGTATTTGATGTAGGTTTCCAAATCCTTGTCGCCGCGCCCGGAAAGGTTGAGCACCACCACCTCATCGGGCTTGGCGCCGAGCTGGGCCAGCGCAGCCAGCGCGTGCGCCGTTTCCAGGGCCGGAATGATGCCTTCGAGCCGGCTGCACTCAGCCACGGCCAGCAGGGCGTCCTCGTCTTCGATGGCAATGAAGCGCGCCCGTTTCGAGTCGGCCAAAAAGGCGTGCAGCGGCCCGATGCCGGGGTAGTCCAGCCCGGCCGAAAGCGAGTACGGCTCGGTAATTTGCCCGTGCTCATCTTGCATGAGCAAGGTGCGCGAGCCGTGAATAATGCCCGGCGTACCCAGCACCGAGGTAGCGGCCGAGTGCCCGGAGTTCACGCCGTGCCCGGCCGCCTCCACGGCCACCAGTTGCACGCCGGGCTCTTCCAGAAAATGGTAGAACGCGCCCGCCGCATTGGAGCCGCCGCCCACGCAGGCCACCACGTAATCGGGCAGCTCGGAGTCGGTTTTTTCGAGCAGTTGGGCCCTGATTTCCTCACTGATAACGGCCTGCAGGCGCGCCACCAAATCCGGGTACGGGTGCGGGCCCACCACCGAGCCGATGATGTAGTGCGTATCGACGGGGTTGGCTATCCAGTCGCGGATGGCCTCGTTGGTGGCATCCTTGAGGGTGCGGCTGCCGCTGGTGGCGGCGCGCACCTCGGCGCCGAGCAGGCGCATGCGGTACACGTTGGGCTTCTGGCGCTCCATGTCGATTTCGCCCATGTACACCACGCAGGGCAGGCCCATCAGGGCGCAGACGGTGGCCGTAGCTACCCCGTGCTGGCCGGCCCCGGTTTCGGCGATAATGCGCGTCTTGCCCAGGCGCTTGGCCAGCAGAATCTGGCCCACCGTGTTGTTGACCTTGTGTGCGCCGGTATGGCAAAGGTCCTCGCGCTTGAGGAAAATGCGCGTGTTATACTTCGCCGACAGCCGCTTGGCCTCGAACAGCGGCGTGGGCCGGCCCACGTAGTCGCGCAAGAGCTGCTGGTACTCGCGCTGAAAATCCTCGCTGGCGAGGATGTCGCGGTACTGCTGGCGCAGCTCTTCCACGTTCGGGTAGAGCATTTCGGGGATGAAGGCGCCGCCGAACGGGCCGTAGTAGCCGCGCTCCGTGGGCGACTGATAAGTGGTCGTTACCATAAGTGAAATCAGGTTCTTAGCTTACTAAACACGAGCTGGAGCTTTTCGGCGTCTTTCACGCCGGGCGCGGTTTCAAAGCCGCTGTTGAGGTCGAAGCCGGCCAGGCCGGGCAGGCGCAACGCTGCCAGCTGGGCTGCGTGTTCCGGCCCGAGCCCGCCGGCCAGCAGATACGGCACGGGCAGGTTGTAGCCGGCCAGCAGCTGCCAGTCGAACACGGCGCCATTGCCGCCCGGCGCGGCGCCCTTGGTATCAAACAAAAAGAAGTCGCAGCCGGGCACGTAGGGCCACAATTTATCGAAGTCGACCCCCTGCTGGCCCACCGAAAACGCCTTGATGACCAGCAGGCCGGCCTCGCTCAGCTCCTCGCACTCGGTCGGGGTTTCCTGGCCGTGCAGCTGCACCGCGCCCAGGCCGTAGCGGCGCGCCGTGGCCAGCATTGCCGGCACGCTTTCATTCACGAACACGCCCACGCGCCAGGTTTCGGCCGGCAGGTTTCGCAGGGTTTCGGCTGCCAGCGTCTCGCCCACAAAGCGCGGCGAGCCGGCGGCGAAGATGAAGCCCAGAAAATCCGGCTTCAGGGCCGCTACCGCTGCCAGCGCGGCGGGGTCGCGCATGCCACACACCTTGAGCAGCGGCCGGTACTCCCGGCTGGTGGGCGCGGCGGGTGCGGCCGGCCCGCCCGC
>CAXUEM010000253.1:0-5148 GCA_964249885.1 uncultured Hymenobacter sp.
GGTTGATGCCGCCGTATGGGAAAAGCAACAGAGCACAGCAGCAGATACTCGCAGTTAGATAAATATAATTCGCTAGTTTTGATGGCTTTGCTTTTCCACCTCCCATCCCCCAACACCCCCATTTTCTTTATGAAGAAGCTGCTTACCAAACCTATGTTCCATACCGCCCTGCTGGCTGCGGCCGTGGGCGGCGCGCTGGCCTACACGGGCCAGTTCAATCAGCTGGAGGCCTCGAGCCACCGCGAGGCGCCCTACATCATGGACGACCCGTTGGCGGATAACACCGACCTGTACGTGTTCCGGGACCCGTCGACGGAAAACTCGGAGATGATTAATATCATCGCCAACTACATTCCGTTCGAGTTGCCCCAGGGCGGCCCGAACTTCAACACGTTCGGTGAGAACATCCGCTACGAGATTCACATCAAGAACAAGCCCACTGTGGCTCGCTTCGCGGGTGATGCTACCTCAGCCGGCGATGACATCACCTATCGTTTCACTTTCACCCGGCGAAACGAGGTTCCCGAGACGTTCTTCCGCATTCGGAATACCTCCGGCACGGCTACCGGGCCAAAGGAAAACCTGAAGACCACCTATAACCTCGAGGTAAGCCGCAACGGCGGGGCCTTTACGAACCTCGTAACCGATGGCGAAGTAGCCGCCCCCAACGTGGGTCCGCGCTCCGTCACGAGTGCCGTTGGCCTGGGTGCCGCCGACTACCAGACCTACGCCGACAGCAAAATCCGTACGGTAGGCACGGGTGCCGACCAGATGCGCATCTTCTGCGGTCCTACCGATGACCCGTTCTTCACCGACCTGGGCGCCATCTTCGATTTGGGTGGCGTTCGGGGTCCGATTACGGCCACCGATGGTGCCCGCGACGGCTTGGCCCGCAAGAACGTGCATGCCATCGTGATGCAGATTCCGATTAAGATGCTGCAAAAGGACGGTAGGACCCTGGCCGAGCGCACCGGCGCCGATGCCAACAATATTCTCGACCCCAACTACGTAATTGGCGTGTGGGCCTCGGCCAGCCGCCAGGCCCTGCGGACGCTGAACGCCACGGCTCCGGCCGAAGGTCAGGCTTTCACCACGCAAACTTCTTCCGGCGACTATGTGCAGGTGTCCCGCCTGGGCATGCCCCTCACCAACGAGGTGGTGCAGCCGATTGGCTTGAAAGACAAGTGGAACGCTGATAGCCCCTACCGTCAGTCGAACGAGTTCGACGCCGGCGCTAAAAATCCGGAGCTGGCGCTCTACATGGCTAACAACGACCCGGCCGTAGACGGCGCCGAGCCTAAGCCGGCCGGTCAGACGTACTTCGGGCAGGTGGTGCCGGGCTTCAATGCGCTGCGCATTCAAAGCAAGTCACTGGCGGGCGTAACCGGCCTGCCGGCTCGCGGCTTTGACTTCCGCAACGGCGCCGACGGCCTGTTCCCTTTAAAGGGCAATGCAGTCCTGAACGGCACCGCACTTGCTGACGCGGCCTTTGGCAATGTGCTGCTCCAGGACAACCAGCCCCGCTCGGTTGATATCCTGCCCATCTTCCACACCGGCGTGCCGAACCTGCCTCCCTATCAGCTGGCTACCGGCAAGGCTAACTTCGACGGCACGCAGGTTAAAAACCCGCTCAGCGCGGGTAAGCCCTTCGTCAACAACTTCCTGCCCACGCTCGGCGACATGCTGCGCCTGAACATGGCCGTGCCCGCTACGCCCCGCAATTCGGCTGACTTCAGCTCGGAGGGTCTGCTGGCCGCCGCCGTGCTTGGCCTGACCGACGCCCGCTACAATGCCAATGCCACGGTGCAGAACATTCCTAACATGGACGGCTTCCCGAACGGCCGTCGTCTGGAGGATGACGTGACGCGCATCGAGCTGCAGGCCGTGGGCGGTATCGTGCTGGCCGCTATCGGCCTGCCCTACGACAACGCCGACGACTTGGGCCAGGTCATTGCCTTCACCACCAACGTGGAGCGCAACGACGTGGCTTTCCGCACGACGTTCCCCTACGTGGCCACCGCCTGGAGCGGCACGAACGCCCAGCCTACGGCTACTTCGCAGCGCGGCCCATCGAGCCTGAACGGCAAGCCGACTATTGCCTCGCTGCAGGTATACCCGAACCCGGTGGCGGCCGAAACCACTTTTGAGGTAAACGCCAGCGTCGCAGCTAATCTGACCATCGTTATCACAGACATCACCGGCAAGCGGGTGGCTACGGTGGCTAACGCTAAAAACTTCAGCAAGGGCAACCACAGCATCAAGTGGCGCCCGGGCCGCGAAGTAGCTCCCGGCCAGTACATCGCCACCGTTTACAGCGGCAAGACGGTTCTGCAGTCGGTGCACATCCAGCGCGACTAAGCCTGACGCGGTGGCCCCAGCTGTGGGTTGCTGCCTGAATTGAAAAAGCCGCCGGTTAACCTGCAGAGGTTGGCGGCGGCTTTTTCTTTGGGCTTGCCCCTGGCCCGGCCGGCGCCCGCCCGGCAACGATTTTAACTTTAGTTTTACCTGAGCATACCCTGCTGCCTGGCCTCAACCTGACCTTTTGTGAAAAAATACCTTTACCCGATTCTGCTGCTGAGTTTTGGCGCGGCTCTGGCCGCCATTTTTATCTTTAAGAAGCCCGAGGCGCGGCTGCCCCCGCTGAAAGAGCGCGCCGGTAAGCTGGCGCTGGGGGGCGAGTGGACCAGCACCAAGGGCGCCATCCAGAACCTGCTGGCTGACCTGCGGCAAAACCCGGACGACCACGAAACCCAGCTGCTGCTGGCCCAGGCCTACATGCAGGAAGCACGCATAACCGGCGACCACACCTACTACGACAGCGCCGCGCTGGGCCTGCTGGAAAAAGTGCTGGCGGCCGAGCCGCAGAACTTCGAGGCCCTGTGCTCGAAAGCGGCCCTCAGCCTCACGCAGCACCACTTCGCGCAGGGGCTGGCCCTGGCGGAAGAAGCCGTGAAGTTGAACCCGCGAAGCTCGTTCGTGTACGGGCTGCTCTGCGATGCCAATGTCGAGCTGGGCCGCTACGACGATGCCGTGAAAATGGCCGACAAGATGAACCAGGTGCGCCCCGACCTGCGGGCCTACGCCCGCGTGAGCTACCTGCGCGAGATTTACGGCGACGTGCCCGGAGCCATTCAGGCCATGGACATGGCGGTCAAAGCCGGCTTCACTGGCCTGGAGCAAACCGAGTGGACCCGGGTTCAGCTGGGGCAGCTCTACGAAGACAGTGGCGACCTGGCCCGCGCCGAAGCCGAGTACCAGAAGGCGCTGGCCGTGCGCCCCTACTACGCCTACGCCCTGGCCGGGCTGGGCCGGGTGGCCGCCGCCCGGAAAGACTACGCCACCGCCATCAAGCACCACGAGCAGGCCCGCGCCACGGTAAAGGATTATGCGTTTGCCGACGAACTGGCCGACCTCTACCGCCTCAACCAACAGCCCGATAAGGCCAAGGAAATGCAGCAGGACGCCATCAGGCAGCTAAGCGACGCGGCCAATGAGGCGGACGAGAACGAAGCCATTGGCCACTACGCCGACCGGGAGCTGGCCTACGCCTACCTCAAATCCGGGGAGCGCGACAAGGCGCTCAAGCACGCCAAGATTGAGTACGACCGCCGCCCCGACAACATCGACGTGAACGAAACCATGGCCTGGGTGCACTACAAGCGCGGCGAGTTTGCCGAGGCCCAGAAGTACATGCAGGTGGCCCGCCGCACCAAGTCGCAGAATCCGGTGCTGCTGTGCCGCGCCGGCCTCATTGCCACCAAGGCCGGCCAGCCCGCCGAAGGCCAGGCCCTGATTGCCAAGGCCCTCAGCCTCAACCCTTACCTGAGCCCGGAGCTGGCCGCCGAAGGCAAACAGCTGCTGGCCGTGCGCTAAGCGGCATGCCGAATAGCTTCCGCGACCCTCGGAGAGGCCGGCGCCAGTCGTTTCGCCTCGCTGCTGCCGCCCGGGCCAGCAGGGGGGGGGCAGCCTTATGCACCTCCATCCTGGCCCTGCTGGCGGCTCCCGGGGCCGTCGCCCACATCCTCGACCAGGACCTGAGCAAGCTCTCCCGCACCGAGCTGCTGAGCACCTACGCGCAGGTGGGCTTCCAGCACATCCTGCCCGACGGGCTCGACCACATTCTGTTCGTGCTCGGCATCTACCTGCTCGAGCCGCGGCTCAAGCCGGTGCTGCTGCAAGCCACCGCCTTCACTTTGGCGCACTCCATCACGCTGGGGCTGGGCATGTACGGGCTCATCAGCCCGCCAGCGGCCATTGTCGAGCCCATCATTGCGCTGTCCATTCTCTTTGTGGCCGTTGAGAACATTTTCACCGACCGCCTCAATCCCTGGCGGGTGCTTATTGTGTTCGGCTTCGGGCTGATTCACGGCCTGGGCTTCGCCAGCGCCTTGTCGGAGCTGGGCTTGCCGAAGACCTCATTTTTTGAGTCGCTTATTGCCTTCAACGTGGGCGTGGAGCTGGGGCAGGTGGCCGTTATTCTGCTGGCCTGGGTGCTGGTGGGGCGCTGGTTTGCCCACAAGCCCTGGTACCGGCGCCGGGTGCTCATTCCCGCTTCGGTGGCCATCGGGCTGGTAGCTGCCTACTGGACCGTAGAGCGCACGTTTTTTTCTTGAAATAAACCGTCCCATTGCCGCCCGTCAGTCAGACTGCCGGCCGAATTTTTCCGTACTTGCCGGCAAAGGCCCCCCGCTGGGTGGCCCCAGGTTTTACTTTGCTTAACTGCCCACGACCGTGGCCCGTCCCTACCTCGTTCTGCTGCTGCTGCTCAACTACCTGCTGGTAGTCGGCGCGGGCATGGTCGAGCGGCCGGCGCCGGTCGTAAACCACCCCTCGGACTACGTCCATCGCCACGACTGCCAGCAGCTCAATTACCTACGGCTGAGCTGCTTTGATTCCTGCAACGGGGTGCAGTATGCCCTCAAGAAAACCGGGGAGCGCCCGCCGCTGACCCAGCTGCTGTCCAGCCTCAAGGGCCTGGATTTGCACTGCCTGCCGGAGACGGCCGCCGTGCTGGCCGCGCCGGCCCCGTGCCCGGCCGCACCCGAGTACCCGGCTGGCCGCGGCGGGTAGCCCCTGGCGTTTCACAACCGAATAGAGTAGCCGCCCCGGCAAGGATAAATAAGCTCCTGGCCAGCCTGCGCGTCGCGC
>CAXUEM010000254.1:0-5103 GCA_964249885.1 uncultured Hymenobacter sp.
TCGTTGTTGAGCGGCGGGGTGCAGGTCAGGCTCTGGCTGTTAGTGGCCGACACAAACCGGCCCGTCTCGCCGCGCAGCGAGATGCTGCCATCGGGCAGCACCACCCAGTTGAAGGCTTCCGTGGGGCCGGCCACCGCCCGGCGGCAGCTCATGGGCCCGGCGCCGCCCTCCGACGACACGTAGCCGCCCACGCCGCGCAGGCTGATTTTACCGCCCGGCGCCGCCTCCACCACAAACCGCTCATTAGCCCCAACGCTAGGCCGGGTGCAGGTCATGGGCGCCGCCCCGCCGCCCTCCGACGACACGTACTGCCCGTTGTAGCCCTTAAGCCAGATGGTGGCCCCGACGGGCGCCGCCGTCGGCATCGCCGCGCCGGTGTAGGAGCCGCCGTCGGGGTAGTTCAGCAGGCCGTAGGTGAGCGGCGAAACGGCCCGCACCACCGCCACGTTGGGAATGCCGCGGGCAAAGTCGATGTTCTGCAGCACCTGCCCCAGGCCCCCGTCCACGATGTAGGGCGGGGGGATGCGCATCAGGGCCGCGTTGGGCTGGTTGTCGAAGCGCTTGTAGGTCCAGTGGCACCAGCCGATGTTTACCGAGTTGAGGCTGCGGGCGGCCTCGCTCATCCAGGAAGCGGAGTTTTCGCCGGTTTCGCCCACCCAGATGGGCGCGTCGTTATCCACCCGAAACCGGGTCAGGTTGCCGATGGTGCGCAGCCCGTTGGGGTTGTTGGGCTCGGCCGAGGTCAGCCTGTTGTCGAGCGGGTAGGTGGCACCGCTGTAGCGGTGCGAATTATACACCAGGTTGGCCTGCCGGCTGAAGTTGCGCTTCTCCATGTAATTGAAGTCGTTGCCGAAACCGTTGCCTTCCAGCAGCAGCAGGTGGTTGTCACCCTGGGCGCGAATGGCGTTGATGAGCCGCTCGTGCACGTCACGAATCTGCTGGTTGTTGGGCACGTGGTTCGGCTCATTGATGAGGTCATACATGGCCACCCGGGCGTCGTTCTTGTAGCGCGCCGAGATGGTCGTCCACAGCCGGACGGTGATGTCCTGGTTGATGCGCTGGTTCCAGAAATCCAGCGGCTTAAGCAAGTCCACGATGTTGGCGTCGGTGCCCTGGGCGCCGGGGGCGGCGTGCAAATCGAGCACCACGTAGAGCTTGTTGGCCGCGCACCACTCCAGCAGGCGGTCTATCATGCGGATGCCTTCGAGGCCGGCCGGGTCGGTAAAGAGCTGGTTGGCGTTGTACCAGCTCGTGAGCTGGTCCACGTAGGCCTCGTAGCTCACCGTGCCGCGCAGCACATTGTCGCGCACGGCGCGCTGGGCCGGCGTCAGAAACAGGTCGTAGTGCATCGGCAGGCGGATGCAGTTAAAACCCAGCGAGGCGATGTAGTCGATGTCGGGCTTGGTGATGAACCGGTCGCGGTAGCTCTGGTAGAACTCCTCCACCGCCGCGTCGCTCATGCCGGTATTATAAAGCGTCTTTTTCACCGCGCCCTGGGTTTGGCGGCCGTCGATGCCGGGCCAGCCGGGCTTTATCATGTAGCCTTCCTGCAGGGCCCAGCCGCCCAGGTTCACGCCGTTCAGAATGACTTCCTGGTTTTGGGCGTTCACGATTTTGGGCCCGCTGGCCCGCAAAAAGCTCTGCGCCCGCGCCGGGCCGCCCGCCAGCAGCCCCCAGCCCAGCAGCACCAGTTGGGCCAGCAGGGGGGCGGCGCGGCGGCCGTGGCCGCGCAAACGAAAAAGGTCTAGAAAAGTCATAATGCAGAGGATAAAAGCCGTTAGAGATAATAGCTGCCGGCCGACAGCCGCGAAAATAAACGCCGAATAGCTGCCGCCGGTCGGCCTTTCCTGGCCAACGCCGGCTACCACACGTAGGTGCCCACCGCCCCCGGCGCCAGCGTGGAAGCGGCTGCTACCCCCTGCTGGCGAATGCGGAAGGCCAGCGGCGCCGGGCTGTCGTTGAGCACCACCAGCACCCGCTGCCCGGCGGGCGTGCGGAAGGCCACGTTGGGCAGCGCGGCCGGGCCACTGGAGGCCACGCGCACCGAGCCGGGGCGCACAAACTTGCTGACGTGGGCAATAATGTAGTAGGCCGGGTTGCGCGTTACGGCGTTGCCGGGTGCGATGGTGATGGCGCCCAGACACTCGGTGCAGCCGCCGGGCGTGTGCGGGTTCTGCTGGGGGTCAGCGGCCAGGTTCCATTCCAGCACGGTGCGGCTCCAGTTGCGGGTGGCCCCGATGATGAGGGTCTTGGTGTGCCAGGCCAGGTCGGGGCCGAACTTGCCCGGCGCGCCTATCCACTGCTCGGTGAAGTACACGTGCTTGTCGGGGTGGGCGTCGTGCACCTGGCTCAGCGCCTCAATCGGGCCGGCGTAGAGGTGAAAGGCCGAGCCGTCGACGTACTGCCGGGCTTCCTTATCGTTCAGAATCGAAATCGGGTAGTCGGGCCGGTCGGCGTTGTGGTCGTAAAGAATGATTTTCGTGTCCAGCTTCGCCGCCCGCAAGGCCGGCCCCAGGTGCTTCTTGATAAACTCGGCCTGCTGCTCCGGTAGCATCAGCAGGCTGGGGTTGTTGCCCGGGTGCAGGGGCTCGTTTTGCACCGTGATGGCATCGAGGCGCACGCCCTCGGCCCGCATCTGCTGCAGGTATTTGACGAAATACTGCGCGTAGGCCGCGTAGAACTCCGGCCGGAGGCTGCCGCCTTTCGTCTCGCCGTTGGTTTTCATCCAGGCCGGCGGGCTCCAGGGCGAGCCCAGCAGCTTGAGGTCGGGGTTGATGGCCAGAATCTCCTTGAGCACCGGCAGTAGGTGCGCCCGGTCGGGCGCCAGGCTGAACCGGGCCAGCAGGGGGTCGGTTTGCCCGGCGGGCAGGTCATCGTAGCTGAACACCCGCTCATCCAAATCAGAGGCGCCGATGCTCAGGCGCAGGTAGCTCACGCCGATGCTGGCGCCCTCGGTGCCAAACAGCTCGCGCAGCAGGTCGGCGCGGGCCGCCTGGGTCATCTGGTGCAGCAGCTGGGCGCTGCCGCCGGTCAGGCAGTAGCCAAAACCGTCGATGGTCTGGAAGGTCTGCTTTTCGTCTACCTCAATCACGGCCTGACTCTCGGCGGGCGCGGCCTCGGCGGGGCGGAAGGCCAGCTCGCCCGGCTGCCGCTGAAACAGAACCGACTTATCGGGGGTCGTGAGCCAGAAGCTGCCGGCTTTGGGCGGGCGCACGGTGGTGCTTATTCCCCCCTGCTGGCAGCCCGCGCCGGCGCCGGCCAGCCCCAGGACCAGCGCGGCAACCAGCAAACGGTGAGGAGAGCGGCGGAACATATGAATGCGGGAAAAAAGCAGTAGCGTGGTTTCTGCGCGGCCGGGCCGCTTAGGCCGTGGCCGCTGCTGGGCGCAGGTGGCCGCGCAGGCCGTACCACATAATGTAGACGTAGCAGAGCACCGGCAGCACGAAGGCCCAGCGCAGCGAGCTGGCGTCGGCTACGAAGCCGAAAAGCAGCGGCACCACGGCCCCGCCCACGATGGCCACGTTCAGCAGGCCGGAGGCTTCGCCGATGCGGCGGCCCAGGCCAGCCACGGCCAGCGTGAAGATGGTGGCGAACATGATAGAGTTCATCAGGCCCACGGCCAGCAGGCTCCACATGGCCACTTCGCCGCGCGTGCTTACTGAGATGAGAATGAGGGCCACGGCGCCGATGGCGGTGAAAGCCAGCAGGCGGCCGGGATTAAATTTATTAAGCAGGTAAGCCCCCAGAAAGCGGCCCACCATAGCCCCGCCCCAGTAGTAGGCCACTTTATCGCCGGCTACTTTGGGCGTCAGGTTCATCACGTCGGGCAGGTTGAGGTAGCTCACGATGTGGGAGCCAATGGCCACTTCGCCGCCCACGTAGGCAAAAATGCCAATCATGCCGAACACGAGGTGGGGGTAGTGCCAGGCGTGGCGGCCGGCATTGTCGTCGGCGCTGTCGTCCGACTGAATCACCGGCAGCTTGAAGAAGCTCAGCAGCAGGCTGATACCGATAAGGGCTGCCCCGATGCACAGGTACGGCACCTGCACGGCCCGCACATCAATGGCCGCCGCCGAAGCCGGCGTGTCCAAATCGGGCAGGTTGGAGAGGATGACGGCCGCGCCCAGCAGGGGGGCCACGGTGGTGCCCAGCGAGTTGAACGCCTGCGTGAGCGTGAGCCGGGCCGGCGCCGACTGCGGCGGTCCGAGCACCGACACGTAGGGGTTGCCTGCCACCTGCAGCAGCACTACGCCGGTGGCCAGCACGAACAGCGCCGCCAGAAACAGCTCATAGGTGCGGCTTTCGGCGGCCGGATAGAATAGAAAGCAGCCCAGGGCCGCCACCACAAAGCCCAGCAGCATGCCGCCCTTGTAACCCAGGCGCTCGACCAGTTTGCCGGCCGGAATGCCCATCACGAAGTAGGCCCCGAAAAAGCACAGATTAATCAGGTTGGCCTGGGCGTAGCTGAGCTGAAAAATTGCCTTGAGGTAGGGCAGCAGAATGTCATTCAGACAGGTGATGAAACCCATCATGAAAAACAAAATGGTCAGCGCGCTCAGCGCCGAGGTGTAGCGCGGGGCTGGCCCGGCGGAAGCCGGCCCGGTGGCCGACGCAGGAGAAGCAAAAGACGGAGCAGCCATAAACAGCTAAAGGGGAAAAGATGAATGGGATAGCGGCCAAGCCGCCCCCAAAGCTAAAGAATGCCGCCCCGGGACCCTCACCGTTTTTTAAGGTTCCCACCTTTGCCAAGTAGTTTTCCCTTCTACTTGTTTTTCGGTCCCAGAGCGGCAAAGTCTTTAGTAGTCAGTATTTTCCCGTGTGAGGATGAAGGTTGGTTTAAGCGAACGAAGTGAAAAAAATAAATTGCTTGCGCCGAACTTACCCCGCTGCCGCGCCGCGTAGGGAGGTAGAGCAGGTTGGCCGTCAAGCAAGAAGACTATAGCAGGTTGGTCCGGCCGGTTGCCAGAATGAGTGACTGATAATGAGAAGATTGGTCAAGAATAAGCCGGCTCCCGCAGCGCTGGGGAATTGCCGGCCAGCAGGGCCTGAATGTCGGTTTCGGTGAAGATGGAAGTGGCCCCGAGGCCGCCGGCGGCCAGGGCG
>CAXUEM010000255.1:0-3130 GCA_964249885.1 uncultured Hymenobacter sp.
CACCACGCCGGCCCGGACTGCCCTCCGGCGGCGCGCCCGCAAATCTCCACTGTTTTTTGTTTGCCTCCGGCTTTATGCTCAAAATTTTCGGCAATTTTATTCTCTTCATTCAGAGCATGATTACCCGCACCGAGCGGTTTTCGGTGCTGTGGCGACGCTTCATTGACGAGGCCATTCTGATTGGGGTTGATTCTATTTTTATCGTGGCTATTGTGTCGGCCTTTATCGGGGCCGTGACCTGCATCCAGATTGCCTATAACCTGACCAATCCGCTTATCCCGAAGTCCACCATCGGCTACATGGTGCGTGAGATGACCATTCTGGAGCTCGCGCCCACCATCACCAGCATTGTGCTGGCGGGCAAGGTGGGCTCCAGCATTGCCGGCGGGCTGGGCACCATGCGCATCACCGAGCAGGTGGCCGCCTTGGAGGTAATGGGCATCAACTCCACGTCTTACCTGGTTTTGCCGCGCATTCTGGCCGCCATGTTCATGTTTCCGCTGCTCGTAATTCTGGCCATGGCCCTGTCCATTCTGGGCGGCTACCTGGCCGGCACGCTCTCGGGCGTGATGGCTTCGCAGGACTATATTGAGGGCATCCGGGTCGATTTTATTCCTTACAACATCACCTTCGCCCTTATCAAGGCCGTGGTATTTGCCTTCCTGGTATCGGCCATTTCGGCCTACAAAGGCTACTTCACCGAGGGCGGCGCCCTAGAAGTGGGCGGCGCCAGCACTGCCGCCGTGACCAACTCCATCATCGCCATTTTGCTGGCCGACTACGTGCTGGCGGCGGTACTTTTGTAAGGAAGAAGCTAGGGGCTAGAAGTTGGGAGCTAGAACAAAGCGCCTAAAAACAGCTTCTATCTCCTAGCTTCCAGCTACTAGCTTCTTCCCCCATGATTGAAGTATCCAATATCCAGAAGGCCTTCAACGGTACGCCCGTGCTCAAGGGCGTGACCTGCACCTTCGAAACCGGCAAATGCAACCTCGTGCTGGGCGGCTCGGGCACGGGCAAAAGCGTGCTGCTACAGTGCATCGTGGGCCTGATGAAGCCCGACATCGGCTCCATCACCTTCGACGGCACCACGTTCACGAACAACAAGATTGACATCCGCCAGGACATCCGGCGCAAAATCGGGATGCTGTTTCAGGGCTCGGCCCTGTTCGACTCGCTCACGGTGGCCGAGAACGTGGAGTTTCCGCTCAAGATGCTGACCAAGGACATGAGTCTGGCCGAGCGGCGCGACCGGGTCGAGGTTTGCCTCAAGCGCGTGGGCCTGGAAAACGCGGGCAACAAGATGCCCTCCGAAATTTCGGGCGGCATGAAAAAGCGCGTCGGCATTGCCCGCGCCATCGCGCCCAACTGCACCTACCTGTTCTGCGACGAGCCCAACTCCGGCCTCGACCCCGCCACCAGCATCAAGATTGACGAGCTAATTCACGAAATCACGCACGAGTACGGCATCACCACCGTCATCATCACCCACGACATGAACTCGGTGGTAGAAATCGGTGAGCACATCATCTTTCTGCACAAGGGCGAAAAGCTCTGGGACGGCACCAAGGACGAAATCCTGAACGCCGAGGTGCCCGAGCTGCGCGACTTCATCTTCAGCAGCAGCCTGGTGCGCGCGGCCAAAAAGGTGGACGACGAAAGCGAAGGCGGTCTGGCCGCCATCACCGACGAGCAAAGCGGCAGCGGTATTTGATTTTTGGTTAGCAGACCTGAGACAGGAGACAGGAGAAAGCAGGCGCCAGCCAGTGCCAGCAGGGGGTTGCCAGCACCTTTCTCATGTCTCATGTCTCCTGTCTAACGTCTTGGTAATTAATCAGGCCAGCAGCTGCAAGTGCGCCAAATGATGGCGGCCGTGCCAGGCATACATCACGGTAGCCTGCTCCAGGGTGAAGCTGCGCTCCATGCCGGGGTGGTAAAAGGTGCGCTGCCACTGCGCCTCGCTCAGGTGGTGCAATAGCGTGACCCAGCGCGAATGCAGGGCCGCGAGCATGTCCAGCGACACCGTAACGGGCGAGGCAGCTACGTCGGGCAGCTCGGCCCAGGAGGTCTCGTCGTAGGGCTTGATGGTGGGATTATCCTCCGTCAGAGCCAGCCGGTAGCGCGTGTAGCAGTTCACGTGCGAGTCGGCCAGGTGGTGAATCACCTGGCGGCCGGTCCAGCCGCCGGGGCGGTAGGGCTGCTGCAGCTTTTCGCCGCCGGCCGCCTGGGCCACAGCCAGTATCTGGGCGGGCAGGTCGGCCAGCTGCTGCACGTAAGCGGCGCGCGCGGCGGCCGTCAGCGGCGCGGTGGGCAGCTCGTAGTGGCCAATAGGGAAGCGCAGGTGCTCGTCGGTGGGGTTCGGGTTCATGCGGCCAAAGTAAAAGCGAAAACGCTGCCCCGGGCCGGGGCAGCGTTTTAGCTTTTCATACATATTAGGTGACAATCACATCTGCGTAATCCGCAACGTCTGTGATTAGCTGTTGCGCTTGTTCAGCTCGTCGCGGATTTTGGCGGCTTTCTCGTAGTCTTCCTTTTCCAGGGCCTGGGTCAGCATCTTGGTCAACTCTTCCGACGATACCTGGCCGCTGGGGTCGCGGGTCTCGGACGTCTTGCCGGCCTTGGCGGGCCGGCTGCCGCCGTCCTCTTCTTCGGCTTCGTCGTCTTCATCGTCCTCGTCGGAGTCTGTTTCGCCCTCATCCAGGTCCGACAGGATGATGCCGGCCTCGCTGAGCACGGTTTCGACCGTGAAGATGGGCACCCCGAAGCGCAGGCCGATGGCAATGGCATCGGAGGGCCGGGCATCAATGTCAAAGGTGGCCGTGCCGTCGGAGCACACGATGCGCGAGTAGAACACGCCCTCCTTGAGGTCGGAGATGATGACTTCCAAAATCACGATGTTGACGTGCTCGGCAAACGACTTAAACAAATCGTGCGTCAGGGGCCGGTTGGGGCTGATTTTCTCAATCTGAATGGCAATGCTCTGCGCCTCAAACATGCCGATGATGATGGGCAGGCGGCGGTTGCCGTTTTTCTCGCCCAAAATCAGGGCAAACGAGCCGGACTGCGACTGGCTCGAGGAAAGGCCAAGAATTTCGAGCTGGATTTTTTTCACGGTTTTCGAGGGGTTCAGGTC
>CAXUEM010000255.1:3140-5097 GCA_964249885.1 uncultured Hymenobacter sp.
ATTAGGCGGTGGTAAAGCTGCTTCGGCAAGCTCAGCATGACGCTCCTGCGCCGAGTTTTAGCCCAACTCCTTAACGGCTTTGGTCAGCTGCGGCAGCACCTCAAACACGTCGCCCACGATGCCATAGTCGGCAGCTTTGAAGAACGGCGCCTCGGGGTCTTTGTTGATGACAACAATAACTTTCGAGGAGTTGACGCCGGCCAGGTGCTGAATGGCGCCCGAGATGCCGCAGGCGATATACAGGTTCGGCGAAACGGTGATGCCGGTCTGGCCGACGTGCTCGTGGTGGGGGCGCCAGTCCACGTCCGACACCGGTTTGGAGCAGGCCGTGGCCGCGCCCAGGGCCTTGGCCAGGTCCTCAATCAGCGTCCAGTTTTCGGGGCCTTTCATGCCGCGGCCGCCGGATACCACCAGCGAGGCTTCGGGCAGCAGCACGCCGCCGGCCTGCTCCTGCATCACCACCTGCTGGGGTGCGTCGGCAAAGTCGGCGTCGCTGAGTTGGGCCTGGAAGGCGACCACCTCGGCGGTTTTGCCGGCCTCGTGGCTGGCTTCGATGGAGTTTTTCTTGACGGCAATAATCTTGCGCTCGCCGCTGAGCTTCATGTCGGCAAAGGCCTTGCCGGAGTAGGCGCCGCGCTTCACGGTGAACGAGTCGCCGCTGATTTTGGGCAGCTCGACCACGTTGGTGGCCAGGCTGGCCTTGAGGCGCACCGACAGGCGCGAGCCCACGGCCGCGCCGATGTTGGAGTTGGCCAGCACGATGACCTTGGCCTGCTCCTGCTCGGCGGCGGTGGCAATGAGCTTGGTGTAGGCGTTGTTGACGAAGTCCTTGAGGCGGGGCTCCCGGTCGTAGAGCACCTTGCTGATGCCCTGCTGGCCGAGGCTGGCCAGGCTGGCATCGGTGGCCTCGCCCACGGCCACGGCCGTGGCCGTGGTGCCCAGCAGCTGGGCCACCTGCGCGCCGTAAGAGGCTACTTCGAGGGAAGACTTCTTCACCTCACCTTTATCACATTCAACAATTACTAAGACAGACATGAGTTTTCAGTTAACGGTGAGCAGTTAACAGTGAGCAGTCAGAAGCAAGCTAGTTGAACCATCCTGTTCACTGCTCACTATTAACTGCTCACTGCCTTTAGATAACTTTGGCTTCGTTGCGCAGCAGCTTAATCAGCTCGCCGGCGTTGGCGGCGTCAATCAGCTTGACGCCCTGCTTTTTGGGCGGCAGCGCGAACTCGGCCACCGTGGTGCGGGCGGGCTCACCCACGGGCGGCACCACCTTCAGGGGCTTGGTGCGGGCCGTCATGATGCCGCGCATGTTGGGAATGCGGGGCTCGCACATGGGCTGCTGGCACGAGGCCACGAAGGGCGTGCTGACGGTCACAATTTCCTTGCCGCCCTCGATTTCGCGCTCCAGCGTGGCGGTGTTGCCGTTCAGGTCCAGCTTCTGGGCCGGCGCGATGGTCGGGATGCCGAGCATCTCGCCCACCATGCCGTGCACCTGAAAGCCGTTGTAGTCGATGCTTTCCTTGCCCATCAGAATCACGTCGTATGCACCTTCCTTGGCCACGGCCGCAATCTGCTCGGCCACGAAGTAGGCGTCCTGCGGGTGGGCGTTCACCCGAATGGCATCATCAGCCCCGATAGCCAGGGCCTTGCGAATATTGGGCTCGGTGTCGGCTTCGCCCACGTTAAGCACTGTCACAGTGCCGGCGCCGGCGGCTTCCTTCAACTCAATGGCGCGGGTCAGGGCGTATTCATCCCAGGGATTAATCACGAACTGCACCCCAGCTTTGTTGAACTCCTTGTTGTCGGGGGTGAAGCTAATCTTGGTGGTCGTGTCGGGCACGTTGCTGATGCAGACCAGAAATTTCATCGAAGGCAGCTGTAATGAGAAGATACGAAGATTTTAGCCGAATTTTGGCGCAAAGATAGGCATAACCCCGCCCCGAATGACCCC
>CAXUEM010000256.1:0-2501 GCA_964249885.1 uncultured Hymenobacter sp.
TTCCGGCCATCGAGTACATCCAGGCCCAGCGCGTGCGCAGCCTGCTGATTGAGCAAATGGACCAGCAGCTCAAAGGCTTGGATGCGTATATCGCGCCCTCTTTCAGCGCCAACTTGACCCTGACCAACCTCACCGGCCACCCCGCCATTGCCCTGCCCAACGGCCAGAACGCCAGCACCGGCCTGCCCAGCACCATCACCTTCCTGGGCCAATTATACGAGGAAGGCACCCTGCTAGCCCTGGCCAAGGCCTACCAGGACGCCACGGCGTTCGACGAAAAGCACCCGACTTTGTAACTAAAAATTAGAAATGAAGAATTAAAAATTGGAACCGGCCGCAACGACTCCCGCATTTTCGCCTGCCTTTTTTTAACTTTTAATTCTTCATTTTTAATTACTTTCCCTGTGCTTCCTCCTGCTATTCTTGCCCAGCTCGCCTCCACCACCGCCGACCCGCGGCCGGTGCTGCTGGTCGTTGCCGGGCCCACCGCCGTGGGCAAAACCGCTTTGTGCGTGGCCCTGGCCCAGGAGTTCCAGACTGAAATCGTGTCGGCCGACTCGCGGCAGTTTTTTCGGGAGCTGAGCATCGGCACGGCCAAGCCCACGGCGGCCGAGATGCAGGGCGTGGTGCATCATTTCATCGACTCGCACAGCATCCGCGAGGATTACAGCGCCGGGCGCTTCGCCACCGACTGCCAGGCCCTGCTGGCCGGGCTGTTCCAGAAATTTCCGCTCGTCATTCTCACCGGCGGCTCGGGCCTCTACGTGCAGGCCGTCACCGACGGCCTCGATGAGCTGCCCACCGTCGGGCCGGAAGTCCGGGCGCAGCTGCACACCGAGCTGACCGCCCACGGCCTGCCGCCCCTCGTGGCCGAGCTGGCCGAGCTCGACCCCGTGGCGCACGCCCGCATCGACCAGCAAAACCCGCAGCGCGTGGTGCGAGCCCTGGAAATCTGCCGGGCCACCGGTCGGCCGTTCTCCTCCTTCCACACCCAGAGCCAGCCGGCCGAAAACCCGCTTTTCCGCGTCGTGAAAGTGGCCCTGACCCGCGAGCGGGAGGAGCTCTACCAGCGCATCAACCGGCGCGTCGAGCACATGCTCGAAGCCGGCCTGCTGGCCGAAGCCGAGGCCCTGCTGGCCTACCGCCACCACCACGCCCTGCAAACGGTGGGCTACCAGGAAATCTTTGGCTTTCTCGACGGCCTCTACGACTGGCCCGAAGCCGTGCGCCTGCTCCAGCGCAACACCCGCCGCTACGCCAAGCGCCAGCTTACCTGGCTGCGCCGCGACGCGGCCTACCAGTGGGTGGAGTTGGGTAAGGAGGTGATGGGGTAATAGGATGATAAGGAAGGATTTTTACCTCCTCATCACCCAGTTACCCCATCACCTCCTTATTTGCTCACCTCACCAGCTAAACCGAAAGGATTTCAACCATGCGCATAAAGCTCTGGTTGATAGGCTTTTTCTTGTTAATCGTATCGGTGAACGGAGTGTAAACCAACTTGCGGTCCACGATGCCGGCCATCACGTTTTTCATGCCGTTCATCAACCCTTCCACGGCGGCAATGCCGATTTGGGAACCCAGCAGGCGGTCGGCGGCGGTGGGCGAGCCGCCGCGCTGAATGTGGCCAATCACCGTGACGCGGGTATCGAGCTCCGGGATGGCTTCCTTGACGCGGGCGGCCACGGCGTGGGCGTTGCCTTCCTCGTCGCCCTCGGCAATGATGACGATAAACGAGGTTTTGTGGCGGCGCCAGCCCTTTTGCAGGGTTTCGACCACCGCTTCGGTGCTCATCATGGTTTCGGGCACCATCACAATCTCGGCCCCGCCCCCGATGGCGCAGGGAATGGCGATGTAGCCCGAGTCGCGACCCATCACCTCCACAAAAAAGCAGCGGTCGTGCGAGTCGGCCGTGTCGCGGATTTTGTCAATGGCCTCCAGGGCCGTGTTCACGGCCGTATCGTAGCCGATGGTGTAGTCGGTGCCGTACAGGTCGTTGTCTATCGTGCCCGGCGCGCCCACCGTCGGGATGCCGAACTCCTCCTCAAAAATAGCGGCCCCGGTGAACGTGCCGTTGCCGCCGATGGCCACCAGCCCCTCAATGTTGTGGTTGACGAGCTGGTCGAAGGCTTGCTGCCGGCCTTCCTTGGTCATAAACGTCTGGCTGCGGGCTGATTTGAGGATGGTGCCGCCCTTCTGCACGGTATTCGACACCGAAGCCGAGTCGAGCTTGACGAATTCGCCTTTAATCATGCCCTTGTAGCCGCGCATGATGCCATATACTTCGAGGCCATGATACACGGCCGTGCGCACCACGGCCCGCACGCAGGCATTCATGCCGGGCGAGTCGCCGCCGCTGGTAAAAACTGCAATTCGCTTCATCATCAGAATTAGTCTCAGGAAGTCAGGTGCCGGAACCGGTGGGCGCAATCCTGCGCCCGGCTCAAACAGGGCAAAGGTGGCGAAACTTCGGCGAAACCCTTGCCAGCAGGGGGGTATTA
>CAXUEM010000256.1:2511-5072 GCA_964249885.1 uncultured Hymenobacter sp.
GTATTATTTCCTCGCGTTCAGGTTATCCTTTTGCGAACGTTTGCGTTTAGAGTAGCGCCCGCAGGGGCTTGGTTTTCAGCCGGCCGCAGCTTACCTTGCTTGCCATACTTGTCTTCTATCTCCCACCACTAACCCTCGCTCTATGTTCAACTTCAACTTTTTTGAGAATGCGCAGGCCAAGAAAATAAAAGGTCACCTGCTCAACCTGGCGGCCCTGGCCAAGGCCGACGGCCACATTGACGAGCGGGAAATGAGCTTTATTATCTCGGTAGGGCAGAAAAACGGCCTGAACGAAAAGAAAGTCAAGGCCCTGGTGTCCGGCTCCAACGGCCTGAGCACCGACCTGCCCACGAACGACTCGGAGCGGTTCGACCAGATTTTTGACCTCGTCGACATGATGCTGGCCGACGGCGTGGTGGACGAAACCGAAATGGATTTCTGCATTATGATGGCCGGCAAGCTCGGTTTCCGCAAGGCCATTGTGGGCGTGCTGGTGCGCAAAATCTCGATGGGCGTCAAAGACGGCATTCCGCGCGAGCGCATCAAAGAGGAAAGCCTGCAGTTCCTGAATTACAACGAGCTGCCGGTACGGTAGGTAGTAGTGATGAGGCAATAAGGTAATGGGGTAATGAGGAGGTAAACTGCACGGTTCGTCCTCCCTACTTCATCACCTCATTGCTTCATCACTTCATCAATCGCGCGCAGCAGGGCGGCGCAGGCTTCGTCAATCTGCTCGTCGGTGATGATAAGGGGCGGGGCGATGCGCAGGGAGTTGTCGCAGAACAAAAACCAGTCGGTCAGTACGCCCTCTTCGGCCAGGGCGTGGTCGATGATGGGCTTGAGCACCTGAAACGACTCGAACTCGACGGCCAGCAGCAGCCCGCAGCCGCGCACCTCGCGGATGGCCGGGTGCCGGAGCTGCGCCCGAAAACGGGCCGCTTTCTCGGCCACGCCGGCCGTCAGGTTTTCGTCCTGAATGACGCGCAGCGTGGCCAGGGCCGCCGCGCAGCTCACCGGGTGCCCGCCGAAGGTGGTGCAGTGGCCCAGGATGGGGTCAGTTTTCAGGCCCGACATGATTTCGACCGAAGAAATAAAGGCGCCAATGGGCATGCCACCGCCCATGCCTTTGGCGCAGACCAGAATATCGGGCACGATGCCGAACTGCTCGAAGGCCCAGAACGAGCCCGTGCGCCCGTAGCCGCACTGAATCTCATCAAGAATGAGCAGGGCGCCGACCTCGCGGCAGCGGCGGCGCAGGGCCGGCAGGTAGTAGGGCGTGGGCAGCCGCACGCCGGCCTCGCCCTGCACCGTCTCGACGATGACGGCCGCCGTGCGCTCGGTTATCAGGGCCAGGTCGGCGAAATCGTTGTAGCCGATGTGGCGCACGTCGGGCAGCAGGGGGCGGTAAGAGTTTTTGAAGCTCTCGGAGCCGGTGATGGACAGGGCGCCGTGCGTGGAGCCGTGGTAGGCGTTGAGGCAGGAAATGAGCTCGGTGCGGCCGGTGTGGCGCTTGGCAATTTTCAGGGCGCCCTCAATGGCCTCGGCGCCGGAGTTAGTGAAGTACACCGACTCCAGCGGCGCGGGCAGGGTTTGCACCAGGGCGTGGGCTAGTTCGGCCGGGATGGCCTGCACCAGCTCGCCGTACACCATCAGGTGCAGGTATTTATCCAGTTGGGCCTGAATGGCTTCGAGCACTCGCGGGTGGCGGTGGCCCACGTTGCTCACGCCGATGCCCGAAATCAAATCGAGGTAGCGGCGGCCGTCGGGCCCGTACATGTACACGCCCTCGGCGCGCTCGATTTCCAGCAAGAGCGGAAAATCAGATGTTTGGGCCTGGTGCTGCAGGAAAAGCTGGCGGGATGTCTGAACCACGGAGGTAGCGGATTAGGCGGATTTTGACGGTGGGCTCGCAAGTAGCTGCCCGGGCCGCTATGGGCAACAACTGGAAGCAACAAAAAAGCCGCTGGGCGCGGCTTTTTTGTCCGCTGCTAAACGGACCCGGGCACAAAAATCGGCGACAAAATCCAACCAAGCCGCTTTAGTGGCTAATGCCTGGCTTCGGCATTAGTCCGGGCGCTGGCCCGGCCGGCTGCCGCGGCGGTCGGCCACGCGCTGGATAACTTCCTTGGTGAAGTCGCGCTCGGCCTGAAACAGCTGGCCTACCTGCCGCAGCGTGAGCACCTTCTGAAACCGCTCGAAGTAGTCTTTCTCCAGGTTCAGCTCCTGCTGGCGCAGGGCAAAGGACTGGTTGATATTGTCGCGTATCTGTTGGTCGCTGAGCGCGCCGGCATTTACCTGCCGCAGCTGCCGGCTGTTCTGGTTGAGGTCGCGGCGCTTGGCCGTAAACTCATTGTATACGGGCCAGAAGCGCGGGGCCGGGGCCTGCGACAAGGCCAACCGGCCGGGCAGAAACGCGATTTTGGCATGCTCAAGCTGGCCGAGCCGCTCGCCGCGGCGCTCAGCCAGCTGGCCGGCGCGGCGCCCGGTGCCCGGCTGCGCCTGGGCCACCGGGCCGCTGAGAAACAGCACCAGCGCGAGCATTTTGATGGGCGGAATAGCAA
>CAXUEM010000257.1:0-211 GCA_964249885.1 uncultured Hymenobacter sp.
AGCTGCAGGGCCTCCAGTTGCTCGGCGGTGAGAACCACCAGGCATTGGCTTTCCCGAGCTGCCGCGGGCAAACAGGCGTCGGGCCCGGCCAATGACGAGGAAAGTTGGCTGGGCTGCAGGGTATCGGCCAGTTGGATAAAAATACCGGCCAGCTGCCGGGCGCGCTGGGGCAGGTCGGCGACTTGTGCGAATCGGCCCTCAAGCGCGATAT
>CAXUEM010000257.1:253-4377 GCA_964249885.1 uncultured Hymenobacter sp.
GTACCGGAGGCTGCGGGCCAAGCTGCCCAGGATGGTTGCGCTCAGCTCGCTCACGAATGCCCGCAGGCACTCGGCCACCTCGGCGCCTTCAGCGCGGGTAGCGGCCGCGGTTTCCGGCGCGCTGGCTTGCTGGGGGGCCTCCAGCAGGCGGCTGACTTCGGCCAGCAGGGGGCTGTCGAACACAAGCTGGCCGACCAGGATGAAGTGGTACAGGGTTTCGGGCTCCTCCAGCAGCAGCTGGCCCAGGCTGTCGGAGTCGTGCAGGCGGCTCACGCGGGCGGCGGCTCCGAGGTCGAAGCCCGTGAGCTGGGTGACGGCCTGCGGCACCGGGTCAGTGGGGCGGCCCAGCAGCAGGAAGTTGGCTACCGCGCACAGCTGTAGCAGCGGCGCCAGCTGCTCGTAGAAGTCGGCCGGCACCCGCACCGGCAGCGTCGGCTGCGGCGCGTCGCCCGGCGCGAAAGGCAAACCGGGCACCTCTTCGTTGGAGTCTTCGTCGGGGGGCAGCATGAGGCGGCAGAGTGAGGGCGGACGGATTACACGTGAAAGGTGGGGAAAACCTTTGTAACTTCCAAGCGCTGAGCTAATAAGCGTCGATGTTTTTTCTGCTCAGGCCCGTCTGCGCTGCCGGTTTTGGGCTGGCCCACCGAAAACTCGCGGGCAGGCACGTCGCCACGGTCGGGCCAGCGCCTCGCGCCCGAAAGCAGGGCGGCTGCCCGGTGTAGCCGCCTCGGCGCCCCAGCCGCCGTCCAAGTTAAAAAACTGATAATTTTAGCCAGCCAAGGAGCTTTGTGGTCCCGAAAACGGTTAAAGAACTACAATTTTATTTCCCCCTATTTTTCTCATGCGCGAAGCCTATCTCAGTGGCGCGGCCGACCACCTCGACCCCACCGACAAGGACATTGACAAGGCCCTGCGCCCGCTTAGTTTCGACGACTTCACGGGCCAGGACAAGATTCTGGAAAACCTGAAAGTGTTCGTGGCCGCCGCCAAGCAGCGCGGCGACGCCCTCGACCACGTGCTGTTGCACGGCCCGCCCGGCCTGGGCAAAACCACGCTCTCGCACATCATTGCCAACGAGTTGGGCTCGGGCATCAAGATGACCTCGGGCCCGGTGCTGGACAAGCCCTCGGACCTGGCCGGCCTGCTCACCAACCTGGAGGCGCACGACGTGCTGTTCATTGATGAGATTCACCGGCTGAACCCCGTGGTGGAAGAGTACCTGTACTCGGCCATGGAAGACTATCGCATCGACATCATGCTCGACTCGGGCCCCAACGCCCGCTCGGTGCAGATTTCGCTCTCGCCCTTCACCCTGATTGGCGCCACCACCCGCTCGGGCATGCTCACGGCGCCGCTGCGGGCGCGCTTTGGCATCTCGGCCCGGCTGGAATACTACGACTCCAAACTGCTGACCACGATTGTGCAGCGCTCGGCCGAAATCTTGGGTACGCCCATCCACGAAGATGCGGCCTTTGAGATTGCGCGCCGCTCGCGCGGCACGCCCCGCATCGCCAACAACCTGCTGCGCCGCACCCGCGACTTTGCCCAGATTAAGGGCACGGGCACCATCACGGTCGAAATCGCGCAGTTTGCCCTCAACGCTCTCGACGTGGATGCCCGCGGCCTCGACGACATGGACAAGCGCATTCTGACCACGATTATCGACAAATTCAAGGGTGGCCCGGTGGGCATCAGCACCATTGCGACTGCGTGTGGGGAAGAAGGCGAGACCATCGAGGAAGTGTACGAGCCCTTCCTGATTCAGGAAGGCTACATCAAGCGCACGGCGCGGGGCCGCGAGGCAACCGAAGCCGCGTACCAGCACCTGGGCCGCCTGCTGCCCCAGCACCTGCGCGGCAACAGCGGCGAACTGTTTCCGGCCCAAGAAGGCTGATACCCCCTGCTGGCTGCTATTTTTGTGCTATCGGAACGCGCCGCCCACAGCGGCGCGTTTCTTTTTTATTAGGCCGTAACTTTAGCGTATGGACGCTCACTATTTAGCTAGTCGTATTCAGCATTTGCCGGTCGCGGCCCAACGCTTGGTGGTCGAATTGGTGGAGCTGCTCAGTCAGGGTGCCAGCGCGGTGCAGCCCGCCGACCAACCGGTGACTGAAGCGCCGGGGGCCATCATACTGCCTGCGTTAGACCTCACGAACAGCATCACTACCTGGCCCGAAAATGAGTTTGCCAATCCGGAATTTTATGGCGCTTGGGCCGACCGCACCGATATAGCCGACAGTACTGAATATGTGCGGCAGTTGCGGCGGAAGCAATGGAGCGTGAAGCAATGAGCACTACGTTTATCGACTCCGATGTGTTGATTGACGTGCTACGTCAAGTACCGCAGGCAATTACTGTGCTCGATGTCGTCAGGCGGCAAACCCTGCTGGCGGTCAGCGTTATCGTGCGGCTGGAAATAGTGGTGGGCAGCGCCAATCGGGAAGCATTGCAACGAACCGAGCGGCTGCTAAAGCAAACGAGGGTCGTGCAGTTGAGCGAAGAGATTTCGGAGTTGGCGGATAAACTGGTAACGCAGTTCTACTTGAGCCGTAGCCTACTAATAGCCGATGCGCTTATCGCTGCTACTGCTATGGTGCACGACGCGCCCCTGCTCACCAAAAACCAGCGCGACTTCCGCTTTATCCCCGGCCTCAAACTGCTGCCTTACCCGGCGCCGCCCACCGCTACTGCCTGATATGCTGCTTTGCGCCGAATGGACTCCGTATATCAAGCGCCGCGCGGCGGAGCTAGGCTTCATGGCTTGCGGCATTTCGCGGGCCGGCTTTCTGGAAGAAGACGCGCCGCGCCTGGAAAACTGGCTGCACCAGGGCCGGCACGGGCAGATGGCCTGGATGGAAAACCACTTCGACAAGCGCCTCGACCCGCGCCTGCTGGTGGACGGGGCCAAATCGGTAATCTCGCTTTTGCTCAATTACTACCCGCCCCAGGAAGAACAGCAGCCAGACGACACGCTGAAAATCAGCAAGTACGCCTACGGGCGCGACTATCATTTTGTCATCAAGGACAAGCTCAAGACCCTGCTGGCCGACCTGCAGGCCCAGATTGGCGAGATTTCGGGGCGCTGCTTCGTGGATTCGGCGCCGGTGCTTGACAAGGCCTGGGCCCGGAAAAGCGGCCTGGGCTGGGTGGGCAAAAACTCGAACCTGATTACGCCCGGCGCGGGCTCGTTCTACTTCATTGCCGAGCTGATTGTGGACGTGGAGCTGGACTACGACCACGCCATTCAGGACTACTGCGGCACCTGCACCAAATGCCTGGATGCCTGCCCGACGCAGGCCATCACCGAGCCCTACGTAGTGGACGGCTCGAAATGCATCAGCTACTTCACCATTGAGCTGAAGGGCCAGCTCTCGGCCAGCACCGGCTCGCACGGCAACTGGATTTTTGGCTGCGACATCTGCCAGGATGTGTGCCCCTGGAACCGCTTCAGCAAGCCCACGCAGGAGCCGCAGTTTCAGGCGCACCAGGGGTTGAAAGACCTGACCGTGAGCGACTGGCAGGATATCACGCACGAGCTGTTCACGGAGCTGTTCCGGCAGTCGGCGGTGAAGCGCGCCGGCTACGAAGGGCTGAAGCGCAATATCCGGCTGGTGTCCTGAGCCGGGCCGGCGTGGCGCGGGCCCAGCCAGCAGGGGGTAGGAGCGCAGCGGCCGGCTGCTAGGCCAGTGCCAGCTCGCCGAACACGCGCTTGAGTACCTTGCGGTAGAGGCTGGCAAACTGCGCGTAGCACCAGGCCCGGAAATCAGGCAGCTCGGCGGGCAGCAGCATGCGCAGCGACTTGCGCAGCTCTTTCTCGAAAAGAGCTTTGTTGAAGCTCACTTTCAGCAGTATCATTTTCACGTAGTCCAGCATATAGTTGCGCGGTGAAGACGGGTGATGATGCGGTGACCTGCCCACCCTGAGTTGGTTTTTTCCAGCAACTAAAGTTACAAATCTTAGAAATCAGCGGCAAGCTCAACCAAACGGTGGCCGGGAGCCAGCAGGGCCCAGGCGCACAAAAAAAGCGGCTTATGCCGCTTTTTGAGAATATAAATGCCAAAATGTTGTAAGTCTTTCGCCTACCGGAACAAGGCCAGCAGAGCCACCAGCTGCGCGGTAGGCAA
>CAXUEM010000257.1:4387-5037 GCA_964249885.1 uncultured Hymenobacter sp.
GTAGGCAACGGCTCGGCGAAGGCTTCGGCCAGGGCCGTGGTTTGCACCGGATTGCCAACAAACAGGGCGTTGAAGTTGACGTAGCGCAACCCCACGGTGGCGGGCAGCAGCTGGTTGATATTGTCTTCGCCGGCCTGAACAAAATCCAGGGCGGCCGGGGCGGCCGCGTCGGTGGGGCTGGGCCAGCTTTTGGGCAGCAGCCCGGAGCCCCGGCGCAGGGTGCGCAGATGCGCTGCCTGCCGGGCCTCCACCGCCTGCCGCCGCAGCACCGCATCGAAGAGCTGCACATCGTTGCGCAGAGTAGGCAGCTGACCCAGGTAGGCGCGGGCGGCGGCATCGGCCAGCGGCTGCGCCAGCTGCAGGAAGCGCTCAAAAGAAATGAACACGTCGGGGAACTGCACCGGCCCGGCGCCATTGCGGCTGCCGCTGAAGTCGAAGGCCGGTACGGCGGGCACAGCGGCCCCCGCCGGGGCAAACAAGCCGCGCAGGGAGGCCGCCTGGCGCACGTGCAGCTGCCGCAGGCGCTCCAGACCAGGCCGGGCAGCGGCCGGCACCAGGCCCGGCTGCTGGTCCAGGGCCCGTGTGAACAGCGCCGCTTGCAAGTCGGCCAGCGTGAGGAGCAGGCCCAGAGTATCGAAGGCGGTTTCGGT
>CAXUEM010000258.1:0-5036 GCA_964249885.1 uncultured Hymenobacter sp.
GTGCAGGCCCGCGTCATTGGCTGGCGCAACGGCTCGGTGCAGGCCCTGCTCAGCCCCACGGCCAGCGACGCCCCCGACGACCTGCGCCCCGTTTCCTTTCCCGAAACCGCTGTGATTGACTGGACCATCCTGGCGCCCAACGGCCGCGAGGAGGGCAACTTCGTGGGCAAGTACCTCGATACGGCCGCCCAGCTCGAAAGCCTGCCTTTCCGCTAGCCAGCCGGGGGTCGGGGCGGCCCTGGGGTGCGGCCGGGCCAGCGCGTGCTTACTTTTGGGGCCTTCTCACCTTTGTTTCCCGTCGCTATGCCGCTCACCGCCCCCACCCCATTGTCGTCGCCGGCCACGGCCAGCCGTGCCCAGCAGCTTATGCAGCTCGAAGACCAGTACGGCGCCCACAACTACCACCCGCTGCCGGTGGTGCTCAGCCGGGGTGAGGGCGTCCACCTCTGGGACGTGGACGGCAAGCATTATTTTGATTTTCTCTCGGCCTACTCGGCCGTGAACCAGGGCCACTGCCACCCGCGCATCATCGGCGCGCTCACCGAGCAGGCGCAGAAGCTGACGCTGACCTCGCGGGCTTTTTTCAACGACCGGCTGGGCCCGGCCGAAAAGCAGCTGTGTGAGCTGTTCGGCTACGGCAAGGCCCTGCTGATGAACTCCGGCGCCGAGGCCGTGGAAACCGCCCTCAAACTGGCCCGCAAGTGGGGCTACCAGGAAAAGGGCCTGGCCCCGAACACGGCCCGCATTCTGGTGGCCGAGCACAACTTCCACGGCCGCACCACGGGCATCATCTCCTTCAGCACCGACGCTGACAGCACCGGCGGCTTCGGCCCCTACATGCCCGGCTACGAGGTGGTGGCTTACAATGACCTGGCCGACCTGGAGGAAGCCTTGCAAGACCCGCACGTGTGCGCCTTTCTGGTCGAGCCCATTCAGGGCGAGGCCGGCGTGATGGTGCCCGCCGTGGGCTACCTGGCCCAGGCCGCCGCCCTCTGCCGCAAGCATAACGTGCTCTTCATTGCCGATGAAATTCAGACCGGTCTGGGCCGCACCGGCAAGCTGCTGGCCTGCGACCACGAGGCCGTGCACGCCGACATTCTCATTCTGGGCAAGGCCCTGTCCGGCGGCGTGATGCCCGTCTCGGCGGTGCTGGCCGATGACCGCATCATGCTCACCATTCAGCCCGGGCAGCACGGCTCCACGTTCGGCGGCAGCCCGCTGGCCTGCGCCGTATTGCAGGCCGCGCTGGATGTGCTGACGGAGGAAAACCTGACCGCCAACGCCGCCCGCCTGGGCCAGGTGTTTCGCGAGCGGATGTGGCAGGTGCAGGCCCACCGCCCCGAAGTCATTGAGCTGGTGCGCGGCAAGGGCCTGCTCAACGCCATCATCATCAAGCCCAGCCCCGACGGCCGCACCGCCTGGGACGTGTGCGTGAGCCTGATGGAGCGCGGTGTGCTGGCCAAGCCCACCCACGGCGACATTATCCGTTTCGCCCCGCCGCTGGTCATCAGCGAAGAGCAGGTGCACGAGGTGTGCGACACGATTGAGGAAGTGATAATGGCGTTCTGAAAATAAGACATGAGACGTCAGACGTTAGACATGAGAATTGTTTAAATGTCGTCTTAGCTTCCCCTGCTGGCTCGTGCTAAAGGCTGCTGACGCCTGCTTTCTCATGTCTCAGGTCTAACGTCTCATGTCTTATCAAAACCTGTCCTACTGGGAGCACCAGTCGTTTTTCGGGCCGGCCGATGTGGCCATTGTGGGCGCGGGGCTGGTAGGGCTGACGGCGGCTTTGTACCTCAAGCAGGCACGGCCCGGCTGGCGCGTGGTGGTGCTGGAGCGCGGCCCGCTGCCCAGCGGCGCCTCGACCAAAAATGCCGGTTTCGCCTGCTTCGGCTCGGTTTCGGAGCTGATAGCGCAGGAACAGCGCGGCGACCTGCAAGCCGTGGTAGCTGCCCGCTGGGAGGGCCTGCGCCGCCTGCGCGAGCTGCTGGGCGACGCGGCGCTGGACTACCAGCCCGTAGGCGGCTTCGAGCTGTTCAGGGCGCCGGACGAAGCACTGGCGGCCGACTGCCGGGCGCGCCTGGACCACTACAATACCCTGCTGGCGCCGGTCATTGGCACGGCGCGCATCTTTCGCGATGCCACGGGTGCGGCCGGCCGCCTGGGCCTGAACGGCGTGCGCACTGTGCTCGAAAACACCCAGGAGGGCAGCCTCGACGCCGGCCGCCTGATGCGCAGCCTGCTGGCTCGCGCCTGGGCCGCCGATGTGCCCGTGCTCACGGGCTGCGCGGTGCAGGCGGTGGAGCCCTCCGGGGCCAGCCCAGCGGGGGGTGACGGCGTGCGTCTGCAGTTGAGCGAGGGAATAAGCCTAGAAGCCAACCAAGTGCTGTTGGCCACCAACGCCTTTGCCGCCGAGCTGGCCCCGGCCCTGGACGTGCGCCCCGGCCGCGGGCAGGTGCTGGTAACGGAGCCGCTGCCCGGCGTGCACTTGCCGGGCACGTTTCACTACGACCACGGCTACACGTATTTCCGGCAGCTGCCCGACCACCGCATTTTGCTCGGCGGCGGGCGCCAGCTTGATTTTCAGGCCGAAGAAACCACGCTTCCCGGCCTGACTGAAACCGTACAGGCTTACCTGGAAAACCTGCTGCATCAGGTCATTGCGCCCGGCCGGTGGCCCCGCGTAGACTACCGCTGGAGCGGCGTGATGGGCTTCGGCCCGGCCCTGGCGCCCCTGATAGACTGGGTCCGGCCGGGTGTGCTGGCCGCCGTGCGCTGCAACGGCATGGGCGTGGCCCTGGGAGCCGGCATGGGCTGGCAGGCCGCCCAAAAGCTGGCCGCCGCCTGAGCCGCCGGCCGCTCAGCACCGCGTCCCGGCTGCGCCAACGCCGGGGCAGCGGCTTGCGTAGCTTTGTGCCTCACCCGTTTCGCGCTTATGCCTTTGCCCTTACCGTCCCGATTGCGGCCACTGACCCTGCTGCTGGCCTGCTCGCTGGCCGGCTGCCAGAGCGCGCACTACGCCTTTCAGTTTCAGCCCGCCGCGCCGGGGCTGACCGGGGAAACGGCCGTCTCCACGCCAAAAGCGGCCCCACCAGCGCTGGCGCCGACCGAAAAGCATCTTGCCGCGCCGGCTCAGTCTCCGCAATCGGAACCGACCCGGCCGCGGGCCCTGCGCGCCGCGCGCCGGCATCAGGCTCGGGGATTGGCAGCGCCGGCCGGCCCGCGCCGACTGGCGACGATGATATCGGTTCGAAGCCAGCAGTTACGGCCCCGAAATCGCGCCGCTCAGCCCGCCGCCGCGATGGCGGAAAATGGGCTGGGCACTACGTTTCTGGGGGTTTTGGGCATTCTGGCCCTGCTGGTGGGTCTGATTGGGCTGCTGGTGGGCGGAGGCGGCTTTTTCGGGCTGCTGGCGGCCGGCGGCGCCGTGGCCCTGCTCATCTCCATCTTCGTGCCCATCCTCACCCGCGCGGCCGGGTAGAGAGTTAGGAGTTAAGAGTTAGGAGTTAAGAGTTAAAAGGACTGCCTGAATTAGTCGGCGGTCCTTTTAACTCTTCACTCCTAACTCTTAACTCTCTACTACCGCCAGATGCGGTATTCCAGCTTCAGCTCGGCCGTGCCGAAACCGTCGTTCAGCTTGGAGTTGCCGCGGGCGCTTACGTCGTCGAGGTGGTCGGTGGAGGTGAAGTAGTAGGTTCCTTCCAGCGTGACCCGAAACTGGTTGCCGGCGCGCACGCTCAGGCCGGCGCCCAGCGGCAGCACGGCCGCCAGGGCCGGGTAGTCGTTGCGCTCCGGCTCGAGGTAGCTGGTGCCGGCACCGGGACGGGCGGTACCATAGTAGGTTTTGGGGTTGTAGAGCAGCAGGCCGGCGCCGGCCTTCAGGAAGGGCTGCACGATGGGCGGGTCGCTTTGAATGCCGGCGTAGGCGGAGTGGTCCTGAATGGGCTCGTAGCGCACGAACACCGTGCCCAGGGCATTGTCGCCCTGAAAAGCCAGCCCCCGCTCCGGCAGCTGGTCGCGCGAGCCGACGCGGAAGTAGCTGGCCTCGGTGCCCACCTGAAAGTGCGGCCGCAGCCGGTAGAGCAGCCCGCCGCTCACGCTCAGGCCCGGAAATTTGTCGGCTAGGCTGTTGGCCAGGTCGCCGGTGTAGATGGCCACGCCCCCGCCCAGGGTCAGGCGCAGCGGGCCGCGGTAGAAAATGCGGCCCTGGTTGTCGCCGAAGCGCTGCTGGCGCCCGCGCATCTGCGCCGCCGCATCGCGGGCGCCCAGCAGGCTGAAGATGAACAGAAGCGCAGCCGCCACACGGGTAAAAGACATAAGCAAGCTAAAAGGTGAACCAGCCCGGCCAGCAGGGGGTAGCCAGGCCGAAAAAGCAGAAGTCGGCTAACGGCACGCCGGGGCGGAGGTTGCGCGCCGGCCGCAGGCCCGGCTTACTTAAACACGCCCAGCGGGTCGGGCTGCTTGGCCATCAGCTCGGTCAGGAAGCCGAAGTCGAGGCCGGTCATGTCCAGGGACTGGGCTTTGCGCACGGCCTCCCAGGCAGCGGGATACTGCTCCTGGTAGTAGCGCACGCGGGCCGTGCTCTGCCAGGCGGCGCTGCTGTTGGGGTCGGCGGCCAGGGCGCGCTCCAGGTGGTTGGCGGCCAGGGCCAGGTCTTTTTTCTTTTTGGTGCGGGCGTAGCGGTTGAGGTAGGTAGCGCCGAGGTCGGCGAGGATGCTGGCATCGGCGGGCGCCAGCACCAGGGCCTGGCTGAGCAGAGGCAGCGCCGCCTCGGCCGCGCCCGGCCGGGTGCTGACCACCACCGCCAGCCCGTGGTAGGCCTGCGCGTTCTGCGGGTTCAGCAGCCAGGCCAGGTTGAAGCGGTAGGCCGCCGTATCGGGCTGGTTTTCACCTAGGTATTCAAAGCCCTTGCGGGCGAAAAAGGCGCTGGCCTCGGCCCGCGAAGGAAAGCTGCGGGCCACATCGTCGAGGCGGGCGGCGCCGAGCACCTGGGTGGCCTGGGCCGCGCTCAGCCCCCCGAACAAGGGCTGCAG
>CAXUEM010000259.1:0-5025 GCA_964249885.1 uncultured Hymenobacter sp.
GGGTGGGGTCCACCGCAAGAACGACCTGCATTCCCAATTCAAAATTTCATGCTCAAAAAATCCCTGGCCCTCCTCCGCCTCGAAGCAGCCGAATCCGGCGAAGGCAGCCTCAAGCGCAGCCTGAACGGCATCAGTCTCATTGCCATCGGCATCGGCGTTATTATCGGGGCCGGTTTATTCTCGCTCACCGGCCTGGCCGCGGCCAACCACACCGGGCCGGCCATTACCCTCTCGTTTATTGTGGCGGCCGTGGGCTGCGCGTTTTCGGCGCTGTGCTACGCTGAGTTTGCCTCGCTGGTGCCGGTTTCGGGCTCGGCTTACACCTATTCCTACGCCACCATGGGCGAGCTGTTCGCCTGGATTATCGGCTGGGATTTGGTGCTGGAGTACTCGGTGGGCGCGGCGGCCGTGGCCATCAGCTGGTCGCAGTACCTGATTAAGTTTCTGAGCAAGTTCGATATCAACCTGCCGGCTCAACTGGTCATGTCGCCGTTCGAGACGGCCAAGCTGGCCGACGGCAGCACGGTATCGGGCTTCGTGAACGTACCGGCTATGGTCATTGTGTTAACCATCACGGCCATTGTGATGCGCGGCACCAAGGGCTCGGCCTGGTTCAACGCGCTGGTGGTGGCCCTCAAGGTGTCGGTGGTGCTGGTGTTCATTGGCCTGGGCTGGCAGTATATCAACCCCATCAACTACCAGCCCTACATTCCGAATAATACCGGCACCTTCGGCGAATTCGGCCTGAGTGGTATTCTGCGTGGGGCAGGCGTCATCTTCTTCGTGTTCATCGGCTTTGACATTGTGGCCACGATGGCGCAAGAAACCAAGAATCCGCAGCGCAACATGCCCATCGGCATCATGGGCTCCTTGCTGATTTGCACCGTCTTGTTCGTGCTTTTCGGCCACGTGCTTACGGGGCTGGCCAACTACACCGAGTTCAAAAACAGCGCTGCGCCGGTGGCCATTGCCATCGAGAAAACACCTTATGCCTGGCTTACCTCGGCGGTGCTGGTGGCCATTCTCATTGGCTATACCTCGGTTATTCTGGTCGACTTGCTGGGGCAGTCGCGGGTGTTTTTTGCCATGTCCAAGGACGGGCTGCTGCCGCCGGTGTTCTCGCGCCTGCACCCGCGGCTGAACACGCCGTTTCAGTCCATTGCCCTGCTGGGCACCTTCATTGCCTTGTTTGCGGGCTTCGTGCCCATTGCCGTGGTGGGCGAAATGACCAGCATCGGCACCCTGCTGGCCTTCGTGATGGTGTGTTTGGGCGTGCTCATCCTGCGCCGCACCGACCCCGATGCGCCGCGGCCGTTCCGCACGCCCTGGGTGCCGCTGGTGCCTATTCTGGGTATTCTGGTTTGCCTGGTGATGATGGTCTCCTTGCCGCTCGATACCTGGCTGCGGCTGCTGGTCTGGCTGGCTATCGGGCTGGCTATTTACTACGGCTATGGCAAAAAGCACAGCAAGCTGCGCCAGGCACAAAACGATGCGGCGCCCAATGACACCAGCGCCTAAAACGGCTGGGTGCCGGCCGAGGTGCAACCTTGCCCCCGGCTGGCCGGTTTGAGCCCTTATGAAACCAACTTATCTGCTCCCGGCGGCCCTGCTGCTCTCGCTCGGCCTGACGGCCAGCGGCCCCGTCGATATTCCCAGCGCGCCGGCCGACCGACTCCAGCTCATCAAGCTGCCGCCAGGCTTCCGCATCAGCTACTTTGCCCAGGGTGTGGGCGGCGCCCGCGAGCTGGCTCAGGGCCCCGATGGCACCGTGTACGTGGGCTCGAACTCGGCCGGCAAGGTGTATGCTTTGCCCGACAAAAACCAGGACGGCAAGGCTGACCGCGTCATCACCCTGGCC
The DNA here is from genome assembly GCA_964249885.1 of uncultured Hymenobacter sp. Taxonomy (GTDB): domain Bacteria; phylum Bacteroidota; class Bacteroidia; order Cytophagales; family Hymenobacteraceae; genus Hymenobacter. The sequence continues at coordinate 1,859 of CAXUEM010000259.1, forward strand.
AGCGGCCTGAACAACCCCAACGGCGTGGCCGTGCGCAACGGCGCGCTCTACGTGGCCGAAATCAACCGCATCACGCGCTACGACAACATCGCCCAGAACCTGAGCAAGCCGCCCAAGCCCGTAGTGGTCTACAACCAGCTGCCCAACAAGGAGTGGCACGGCTACCGCTACATCGCCTTCGGGCCCGACGGCCTGCTCTACGTGCCGGTGGGCGCGCCCTGCAACTCCTGCGAGCCCGAGAAGCCCATTTACGCCACCATCAACCGCCTGCGCCCCGATGGCACCGGCTTCCAGAACTTCGCCCTCGGCGTGCGCAACACCGTCGGCTTCGATTGGCACCCGGTAACCAAGGAAATGTGGTTCACCGATAACGGCCGCGACATGCTCGGCGACGACCTGCCGCCCGACGAGCTGAACCGCGCCCCCAAGGCCGGTCTGCACTTCGGCTTCCCGTATTACTTCGCCGGCGACATCATGGACCCCGAACTGGGCCCGGCCGCTCGCCCAGCGACTACGTGGCCCCCGCCCGCAAGCTCGGCGCCCACGTGGCCAGCCTGGGTATGAAATTTTACTCCGGCCAGAAATTCCCCGCCGCCTACCGCAACCAGATTTTCATTCCCGAGCACGGCTCCTGGAACCGCACGAAGAAAAGCGGCTACCGCATCTCGCTGGCCAAGCTCGACGCCAAAGGCCAGAAAGTGCTGAGCTACGAGCCTTTCGCCGAAGGCTGGCTGCAGGGCCAGCAAAGCTGGGGCCGCCCGGTGTGCCTGCTGGTGCTCAAAGATGGCAGCATGCTCGTCAGCGACGACCAGGGCGACGCCATCTTCCGCATCAGCTACGGCGGGTAGGGGAGGAATAATTAAGTTATAAGAACGTCATGCTGAACGAAGTGAAGCATGACGTTCTTTTGTAGGTAGTTGATTCTACCAGACTTAAACCCCGCCCATGCTCCGCCCGCCCAAACGCCTGCTCGGCCGCCGCGAGCTGCTCGACTTCCCGGCGTTTGGCCTGCTCGGCATCGAGGCAAAAGTGGATACTGGCGCCTATACCAGCGCCCTGCACTGCGCCGATGTGCGCCTGGCCCCCCCTGCTGGGACCGCCCCGGAGGGCGGCCAGCCGCCGCTGCTGCACGCCCGCCTGCTCGACCCCAGCTACCCCAGCCCGAATGGCCGGGAGCTGACGTTCACGGATTTTCAGCTGCGCGACATCCGCTCCAGCAACGGCGAGGTGCAGGAGCGCTACGTGATTCGGGCCGTGGTGCGGCTCTATGGCGAGGAGCTGGAAGCCGAGTTTTCCCTGGCCGACCGCTCCGAGATGAAGTACCCTGTGCTGCTGGGCCGCAGCCTGCTGCGCCAGGGCCGCTTTGTGGTCGATGTGGCCCGGCGCAACCTCTCCCACCGCTTCAGCCTGAAAGCCGCCCGCCGCCAGAAGTAAGTGAGGAGGTGATAAAGGAATGAGGTGATGAAGTAGCCAGCTTTTCGGTCAATCCGGGTTGGAAGGGCCATAGCCAGTGTTCTGGCCGCTTCGCTGATTATTCTGCCCGTACTTTGCTTCCCTGCTGCCTCATCACCTCCTCACTCCCTTACCTCATCACTGAAAAGATGAAACTGGCCATACTCTCGCGGGAGCCCAAGTCCTATTCCACGCAGCGGCTCGTAGCCGCGGCTCTGGAGCGCGGGCACGAGGCGGTGGTCGTGGACCATCTACGCTGCAACCTGGTGCTGGAAAAAGGCCGGCCCGGCATCATCTGCAACGACGAACTGCTCACGGGCTTCGACGCCATCGTGCCGCGCATCGGGGCCTCGGTCACGTTCTACGGCACGGCCGTGGTGCGGCAGTTCGAGATGATGAAGGTGCGCACCGCCGTCGACTCGCAGGCCATCGTGCGCTCGCGCGACAAGCTCCGCTCGATGCAGATTCTAAGCCGCGCGGGCGTGGGCATGCCTAAAACGGCCTTCACCAACAATTCGGCCGACGTGCCGGCCATGATTCGGCAGGTAGGCGGCGCCCCGGTTATTATCAAGCTGCTGGAAGGCACCCAGGGCCTGGGCGTAGTGCTGGCCGAAAGCGAGAAAGCCGCCCAGAGCGTCATTGAGGCCTTTCACAACCTCAAGGCTCGCATCATCGTGCAGGAGTTCATCGCCGAAAGCAAGGGCGCCGACCTGCGCGCCTTTGTGGTCGATGGCGAGGTGGTGGGCGCCATGCGCCGGCAGGGCGCCGAGGGCGAGTTTCGCTCCAATTTGCACCGCGGCGGCGTGGGCACGCTGGTCAAGCTCACGCGCTCCGAGAAAGCCGCTGCCCTGCTGGCTACCAAGGCCTTGGGCCTGGGCATTGCGGGCGTCGATATGCTGCAAAGCAGCCGCGGCCCGCTGGTGCTGGAAGTTAATTCCTCGCCCGGCCTCGAAGGCATTGAGAAGGCCACCGGGCTGGATATTGCCGGCCGCATCATCGACTACACCGCCGCGCTCAGCAAACGCAAGAAAGCTGCCGCGCCCAAAACCAAAGCCACCACCGCCGCCGCGCCCGATTCGCAGTCGGATGCCGCGTAAGCGCCTGCCTCCGGCTCCCAACCGCCGCTACTTTTTTATTCTTCGCCTTGCCCAGCGCCGCCCCCGCTAGCTTCAACCTCAATGGCCTGAGCATAGAGCCCGGGCAGCGCACCCTGACCCGGCTGGTCATTGCCAAGCTGCCCTCGGGCACCGTGATTGACGTGCCGGTGCACGTCATCCGGGCCGCGCAGCCCGGCCCCACGCTGCTGCTCATGGCCGGCATGCACGGCGACGAGGTGAACGGCATCGAGACCATCCGCCGGCTGGTGCGGCGCAACCTGCTGCAGCCCACGGCCGGCTCCATCATTGCCATTCCCATCCTCAACATCTACGGCTTTCTCAATTTCAGTCGCGACGTGCCCGACGGCAAGGACGTAAACCGCTCGTTTCCGGGGCACCCGCGCGGCTCGGTGGCCAGCCGGGTAGCCCACCGCTTCATGCGCGAAATCCTGCCGCTGGTAGACTACGGCATCGACTTTCACACCGGCGGCGCGGCCCGCGCCAATGCCCCGCAGGTGCGCTGCGTGCTGGGCGAAGACCCGCGCACCGACGCGCTGGCCGGGGCCTTCGCGGCGCCGTTTACCCTGCACGCGGCCCTGCGGCCCGGCTCCCTGCGCG
>CAXUEM010000260.1:0-4978 GCA_964249885.1 uncultured Hymenobacter sp.
CCCCGGCAGCCCGGCCGCGCCCCAGGTATTCGGCGCCCGGCTGCTGACCTCGGCGCGGCACCTGCACGCGACGCTGGCTGCCCCGGCCGCCGGCCCGCCGGTGCACAGCTGGGCGCAGCTGCGGGAGGCATTAGCAGCGCAGCAGCAAGCCCTGGCGGCGCCGGCCGCCGAAACCGAGTCGGCGGCACTGCCCCTGGCAGCGTAAGGCTGGCTTGTTATCCGTTGAGAGTTGAGAGCTAAAACCGCAGTACAACATCCCAACTCTTAACTTCTAACTGATAAAAGCACAGCTGCCCCGGCTGGCTCATGGTTGCGGCGCTTAGCTGTGCGGGCCGCTGCCGGTTTGCACCTCCGCTTTTAGGTCGGTGAGCAGGGCAAACAGGCCCACGTAAGTGCGGTTGAGGTAAATGAAGTCGGCCGAACCGCGGGGCTCGCGCTGCTTGCGTAGCTCCGGGTCCTGCAAAAAAGTGTCGCCGAGGGCATACAAACTCTGCAGAAAGCTGGGGTCGCCGAAGTCGAAGCGAGGCTGGCGGAAGGGGCGGCCCACCAGCGCCAAGGCCGGGGGCAGCACCCGCAGGTACAGGGCCCGCTGGCTGGCGGGGTCGCCGGGGCGCAGCACGTCGGCCTCTTCCAGCAGAGCCAGCAGTTGAGCGGGGTTCGCCAGCGTTTCGGCCGCCAGCAGGCGCCGAAACTGCTGCTGCACCTGCGCCGGAATTTCCTTGACGCAGCCGAAGTCCAGCACGGCCACGGTGCCGCCGGCCTCGGCTTGCAGCAGGAAGTTGCCGGGGTGCGGGTCGGCGTGCACGGTCAGCAGCTCGTTCACCTGAAACTCGTAGAAGTCCCACAAAGCCTGCCCCAATTGGTTGCGCACCGCCTGGCTGGGGCCTGTGGCCAGAAACTCCGGCAGGTGCTGGCCGGGCAGCCAGTCCATGGTCAGGATGCGGGCCGAAGAAAGCTCGGGGTAGTAGCGGGCAAACGCCAGGTGGGGCAGGCCGGCGCAGCGCCGGGCAATGTCCTGGCCGCGGCGCAGCTCCAGGGCGTAGTCGGTTTCTTCCAGCAGGCGGGCTTCCACCTCGGCCAGGTAGGGGCGCACCTGGGTTTCGTCCAGGCCCAGCACCCGCAGGGCCACGGGCTTGACCAGGGCCAAATCGGACCGGATGCTGCCGGCCACGCCGGGGTACTGCACCTTCACGGCCAGCGGGCGGCCGTCTTCCCGGGCTTTGGCGAAGTGCACCTGCCCGATGCTGGCCGCCTGCCGCGCGGCCGGGTCGAAGTCGGCAAACAGTTCGTGCGGCCCGCGGCCGAAGGCATCGCGGAACGCCTTGCTCACCAGCGGCCCCGACAGCGGCGGCGTGCGGTACTGGGCCTGCTGAAACTGCGCCGCGTAGGCCGGCGGCAAGAGGTTTTTCTCCATGGCCAGCATCTGCGCGACCTTTAGCACCGAACCTTTCAGCTCACTCAGGGCGCCGAACAGCTCGGCCGCGTTGGCCGCGTGCAGGTCGTCGGTGGCCGACTCGGCTCCGACAGCCCGCTTGGCGTAGTGCTTCACGTAGTTGGCGCCCACGCTCAGGCCGGTTTTGGCGAAGCGCGCGGCGCGGGCTACTTTACTGATGGGCAGGGATTCCAAATCAATTAATAATTAGTAATGAACCATGAGCAATGAGCCGCAAAGAGCTGCTGTGTGAACGGCACTGCTCATTGTTCATTACTCATTGACAATTGATTTCACCGCCGTTTCTGCACCAGAAAGCGCACGAAATCCACGGCCGAATCCAGGGTGTTGCGGCCCACGAGGTCGAAGCTCAGCGTGACGGCTTTTTCCACGGCCGCGTCGGTGCGCTCGAAGTTCACGCTCTCGTCCTTGGCGAAGTAGCCCAGCACGAACAGGGCCTGCTGGTAGAAAAAGCGCGGGTAAGCCTCCATGATAAAGGCACGCGATGCCACCTCGCCCGTGCGGCGGCCCTCGTCCAGCAGGTCCAGCACAAACTCTTCGAAATCGCGCTGAAAATCATCGAGCACCGGCGGCGAGTAGCCCGGCCGGCGGCCCAGCGAGCGGCGCAAACTCAGCAGGGCGTAAGAGCGGTTTTGCTTGAGCAGCTCCAGCAGGGTGTAGTAGAAGGCCAGCAGCTTCTCGCGGGCGCCATACGTGGCCCAGACGGGCTCGGCCGCCGCCGTGGCGCGGGCCTCGCGCCCGTACTCGGCCCAGATGTCGCGGTCGATGGCGGCGAAGTTGGCGTAGGCCTTGTAAAACTCGGCCTCCGCCAGGCCGAGCCGGTTAGTAAAAAGGTACACCGAGGCCGGCGGCTGGTTGTGCAGGCGCACGTAGTCGAGGTACGCCAGCCGAAATTGAGTTTTGTCCATGCCCTTACAACCACCACAATAGCAGGGAAGTTGTGCGGCCGCTTTGGCACTGCCAGCAGGGGGTGATAAATACATTATCAAAAACCAGCCCGGCTGGCCCTCACGAGGAGGCCGCCCGGTAGGCCGCCCGCAGCGTGTCGATGGCGCGCTGCCGGGCAAACTTGTGCTCGACTATCGGGGCCGGATAGTCCGGGGTGCCCAGCTCGGGCAGCCAGCGCTTCACGTACTCGCGGTTCGGGTCGTAGGTGTCGAGCTGGCTCTGCGGGCTGTACACCCGAAACCAGGGCGCGGCCACGGCGCCGGTGCCGGCCATCCACTGCCAGTTGCCGATGTTCTGCGAGAGGTCGTAGTCCAGGAGCTTGTCGGCGAAGTACTTTTCGCCGTCGCGCCAGTCCCGCAGCAGGTGCTTGACCAGAAAGCCCGCCGCCGCGATACGCGCCCGGTTGGGCAAGTAGCCCGTGGCGTTCAGCTCGCGCATGCCGGCATCGACGAGCGGGTAGCCGGTGCGGCCCTCGCACCAGGCCCGGAACTCGTCCTCATTGTCGCGGTAGGGCACGTTGCGCAGCCGGGGGTCGTAGGCCTCGCGGGCGGTGTGGGGGTAGTGCCAGAGCAGCATCATGAAGTAGTCGCGCCAAATCAGCTCGGCCAGCAGCTTGGGGTTCAGGTCGCGGGCCTGGCGCATGAGCTGGCGCACGCTGATGGTGCCGAAGCGCAGCTGCACCGAGCGGCGGATGGTGCCGTTCTGCAGGGCCGGGGTGTTGCGGGTCTGGTGGTAGGTGCGCACCACTTCGTCGGCAGGCAGGTCGGCGGTAGGTACGAACTGCTCGTAGCGCACAAAGCCCATGCTTTCCAGCGTGGGGCGCGGCGGGGCCGGCACGCGGGCCAGGTTGTCGGCCCGGAAAAGCTCGGCCGAGGGCCGGGTCTCCAGGTCGGCATCGGTCAGCTTTTCCAGCCAGGCCTTGCGGTAGGAGCCGAAAACCTTCTGGGGCTGGCCGTTTTTGCCCAGCACCTCACTTTTGGCAAAAATCACCTGGTCTTTGAAGAGCTTGAACCCGACGCCGGCCCCGGCCAGCAGGGCGCCCACCTCGCCGTCGCGGCGGGTGGCGTAGGGCTCGTAGTCCTCGTTGGTGTACACGGCGCCCACCTCGTAGGCTTGCAGCAGCTGCTCAAAAACCTGGGCGGGTCGGCCGTAGTAGGCCAGAAAAGTGCCGCCCGCGGCCGCGGCCTCGCGGGCCAGCCGCTCGGCTTCGTCGTAGATGAACGTGAGCCGGGCATCGCGCTTGTCCGGCAGGTTGTCCAGAATTTCCTTGTCGTAGATGAACAGCGGCACCACGGGCAGGCCACTTTGCAGGGCGGCGGCCAGCCCGGCGTTGTCGTGGAAGCGTAGGTCGCGGCGGTGCCAGAAGACGCAGATTTTCATACAAACTGTTGGCAGTTGCTGGGAAGGTTATCAGGTAGCGGAGCGGGGCGCCGGGGCCGGCCCTCGCGCCCCGCCCCGTTATCGGGTCACCTGCATACGGCACCAAGCCGGCCGCGGTGGCGCGAAGTGGAGGCTCGCCGTACCCCCGGCTGGCTCCGTCGCCTACTTCAGCTGGCCCAGGCCGCCGTCCACGCGCATGGTCTGGCCGGTGATGAACGAGCTGTGGTCGGAGAGCAGAAACGACACCATGTAGGCCAAATCCTGGGGCTGGCCGATGCGCTGCAGCGGGTGGCGGCGGGCGCCGGCCTCGGCCTTTTCGGGCGAATTGAGCAGGGCCGCGGCTAAGGGCGTGTCGGTGAGCGAGGGCGCCACGCAGTTCACGCGGATGCCGGCCGGCGCGTACTCGGCGGCCAGCGCCCGCGTCAGGCCCTCCACGGCGGCCTTGACCGTGGCAATGCTGGCGTGAAAGCTCATGCCCGTGCCGGCCGCCACGGTGCTGAACAAGACCACCGAGGCGCCGCCTTCGGCCTTTTTCAGTCGCTTCATCACCGCCTGCAGCAAAGTCACGGCGCCCATCACGTTCAGCTCGAAGTCGGCCCGGAAGTCAGCGGCCGGGATGCGCTCAAAGGGCCGCAGCTTGATGGAGCCGGGGCAGTACACCACGCCGTGCAGCGTGTCGGGCAGCTGCTCGAGCGCGGCCGGGTCGGGCTGGGTGGCGTCGTAGGCGAAGTGCGTGGTGCCGAGGGCCGCCAGCTCCGGGCTCAGGTGGCGCGAGGCCGTGAACAGGCGCGCGCCCAGCCCGTGCAGCAGCGTGGCCGAGGCCAGCCCGATGCCCGACGAGGCGCCGACGAGCAGGATGTTTTTCTCCGAGAAATTCATGCCCGGCTAACCAGCAGGGGGTAGGAAGGTTTGGCCCGGCTCTTGGCGCCCGCCCGCTCAGTAGCCCCCGCGCACGTCGAACGCGCCCTGCCGCAGGGCGGCCGCCGGCGCGCCGTCGCGGGCGCGGAAGTGCAGCTCGAACGTGCCCTGGGCGCGGGCAGTGAGCGGGTCCCAGCTGGTCACGACGACCTCGGCCGGCAGCAGCGGGTCCAGCTCCTGGCGCGGCCCGGCCTCTTCAAAGCCGGTGCTGGAGCTTTGGGTGTAGAGCTGAAAGCTGGTTTCGGCCGGCACCGGCCGGTAGCGGCCCACGCCCCGGAA
>CAXUEM010000261.1:0-336 GCA_964249885.1 uncultured Hymenobacter sp.
GTTCGGGCGCCCGGCCCGCAAAATACCCCGCCCCGCCCGAAACGGCCGCGCCGGCCCCAACCCATGCTACTTTTACGGCCGCGTTATTGCTTTTCTGATGTACGATTTTCTCACGACCAGCCCCTGGCCCGACTACGAGCTGCTCGACTGCGGCCACTTTCAGAAGCTGGAGCGCTTCGGCCCCTACGTGCTGGCCCGGCCTGAGCCCCAGGCCATCTGGGACCCGCACCTGCCCGCCAGCGAGTGGCTCCGCGGCGCCCCCCCCCTAACCCCCGCCCCCCGCCCCCCCGAGAAAGCGCCCGTGCCGCTCCACCCCCAAATGGGCCAGCACGGGGG
>CAXUEM010000261.1:346-4973 GCA_964249885.1 uncultured Hymenobacter sp.
GCACCAGCGGCATCCCGGCCGACGCCGCCTTCACCCGCGCCGCCGGCAGCCAGGAGAAAGGGCAGTGGCAGCTCAAGCCGAAAATGGCCGAGCAGTGGGTGATACACTACGAGCGGCCCGGCGGGCTGCAGCTGCGGTTCCGGCTGGGCCTGTCCTCGTTCAAGCACGTGGGTTTGTTTCCGGAGCAGGACCCTAACTGGCAGTTCATTTTCAACCAAACCAAAGCCCGCCGCACCGCCGTGCCGCGGGTGCTGAACCTGTTCGCCTACACCGGCGCCGCCACGCTGGCCGCCCGCGCCGCCGGCGCTGACGTGACGCACCTAGACTCCGTCAAGCAGGTTAATTTCTGGGCCCGCGACAACATGGAAGCCAGCCAGCTCGACGGCGTGCGCTGGCTCGTGGAAGATGCCATGAAGTACGTGCGCCGCGAAGTCAAGCGCGGCTCGAAATACCAGGGCCTGATTCTGGACCCGCCCGCCTACGGCCGCGGCCCCAACGGCGAAAAATGGCAGCTGGAAGACGAGTTGAATGAAATGCTGCAGCTCAGCCAGCAGCTGCTCGACCCGGAAGACCATTTTTTCGTCGTCAACCTATATTCCCTGGGCTTCTCGGCCCTGATTCTCGACAACCTCGTAACGGCCATCTTCCCCGGCCCCAAAGCCACCCGCGAGCTGGGCGAAATCTACCTGCATGACGCCGGCCGGCGCAAGCTGCCGCTGGGCACGTTCTGCCGGTTTGCAACGTGAACGACTAACTTCCCTATGACCTCCCCTACCCGCCTTGCCCTGATTGACATGGGCACCAACACCTTTCACCTGCTCATCGTGGAGATGCCGGCCGGGCCCGGCGAGAAGCCCCGTGAGCTGCTGCGCACCAAGGCCGGCGTGCGTCTGGGCGAGGGTGGCATCAGCCGGGGCGAGATTGCGCCCGCCGCGTATGCCCGTGCCCTGCACACGCTGGCCGGCTTCAAAGAAGAAATGGAGCTGCACGGCGTGACCCGGGTGAAGGCCACCGCCACCAGCGCCATGCGCGTGAGCCGCAACGGCCCCGACTTGGTGCGCGACATTTTGGAGCAAACCGGTATTCAGGTTGAGGTCATTGCCGGCGCCCGCGAGGCGGAGCTGATTTGGCAGGGCGTGCGCCAGGCCGTGCCGCTGGGCCAGCAGCCCCACTTGCTCATGGACATCGGCGGCGGCTCAGTGGAGTTCATCATCGCCGACGCGGACACCATTTTCTGGAAGCAGAGCTTTGAAATCGGCGCCCAGCGCCTGCTCGACCAGTTTTTCCCCGACCCCAGCGGCGTGATGCCGGCCGAAGCCGTGCGGGCCGAACAGGCCTACCTGGCCGGGGTGCTGGCCCCGCTCAGCGCGGCCGTGGCGCACTTCCGCCCGGTGGCTCTGGTCGGCGCCTCCGGCTCGTTCGACTCGCTGGGCGACCTGCAGCAGGGCCGGGTGCGGCCGGAAGCGGAGCTGCCGCCTGCCACGCCGCTCACGCTGACCGGCTTCCGGGCAACCTACGAACAGCTGCTCAGCCTCGACCACGCCGGCCGGCTGGCGCTGCCTGGCATGTTCCCGATGCGGGCCGATATGCTGGTCGTGGCCAGCGTGCTGCTGGATTTGGTGCTGCAGATGAGCGGCATCACGCAGCTTACGGCCTCAGCCTATGCCCTCAAAGAGGGCCTGCTGGCGGAGCTGCTAACCGGGTAAATCAGCCGGCACCTCGCGCCGAACTGGCCTTGCTGGCTTCGCTCGCCTATTTACGCGCCAGTCCCATTGCCCGGGGCTGCACCGCCCGATGACCCTGACGACACCATCCGCTATGACGTTTCCCTACGCCCAACTCTTTGCCTTCACCGAGCAGGTTTTTCTGGCCCTGGGCTGCCCGCCCGATGACGCCACGCTGGCCACCGAGACCCTGCTGGCCGCCGATTTGCGCGGCATCGACTCGCACGGCGTGGCCCGGCTCGTGGGCTACGTGCGCCTCTGGGAGGCTGGCCGCATCAACGCCACGCCCCGGGTGGGCGTGACATATGAGACGCCCAGCACCGCCGTGGTAGACGGCGACGGCGGCCTGGGCCTGGTGGTCGGCCCCAAGGCCATGCGCGTGGCCATTGCCAAAGCCCAGCAAGTGGGCACGGGCTGGGTGTCGGTGAAAAACTCCAACCATTTCGGCATTGCCGGCTACCACGCCATGCTGGCCCTGGCCCACAACATGATAGGCGTGGCCATGACCAACGCCTCGCCGCTGGTGGCGCCTACGTTCTCGCGCGAGCGGCTGCTAGGCACCAACCCCATTGCCGTGGCCGTGCCCGCCGGCGAGCAGCCCGATTTCGTGGCCGACCTGGCCACCACCACCGCCGCCAACGGCAAGCTCGAAATTGCCCAGCGCAAGAACCTGCCCATCCCCGCAGGCTGGGCCCAGGACGCCGCCGGCCAGGGCAGCGCCGATGCCAACGCCGTGAAGAACGGCGGGGCGCTGCTGCCGCTGGGCGGGGCCACCGGCTCGCACAAAGGCTACGCGCTGGGCGCCGTGGTCGACATTTTCTCCGCGGTGCTGTCGGGCGCGAACTACGGGCCCTGGGTGCCGCCCTTCGTGGCCTTTTTGCAGCCCGCCGCTGACCCGGTAGGCCAGGGCCTGGGTCATTTCTTCGGCGCCCTGCGCGTGGATGCGTTTCGGCCCGCCGACGAGTTCAAAGCCCACATGGACAACTGGATAACGACCTTCCGCGCCGCGCCGGCCGTGGAGGGCCGGCAGGTCCTCATCCCCGGCGACCCGGAGCGCGAAACGGCCGCGCACCGCCTGCTCGCCGGCATCCCCCTGCTGGATGCCGTGGTGCGGGATTTGGAAGGGTTGGGGCAGAAGTTCGGGGTGCGGCTGTAAGCGAGGCTAGGTTGCTGCCGCGGGAATCAAGCCCGCGCTGTATGACCACAAAAAAGCCCTTCTACATTGCGCAGAAGGGCTTCTTAACTTAAGATACCGTTCAGCAGCTAAGCCTGCGTATTGTTATCCAGCAGGGCCTGCTGGGCTACTTCCTGGTTCAGGAGTTTCGACGAATACTCGGCCGTGCTGGCGTTTAGAAATAAGCAGCTGCCGCCGCCCACTTTCTCGATAATCTCGTCTTTCAAGTCCATGGGCAGGGCCGGGCAGCCGAGGCTGCGGCCCAGGCGGCCGTTCTGCTTAATAAAGTCCTCGCTCACGTACTCGGCGCCGTGCATCACGACCGAGCGCAGGGCGGCGTTGGTATTAAAGCCCTCATCCTGGCCCAGTAGGCGCAAGGAGCGGCCGTGCTTGCCCTGGTATTCGCCTTCGGTCACGTAGAAGCCGAGGCTGCTCATGTTGCTCTCGTTGATGTTCGAGAAGTTGGTAGCCTGGTTCTCGCCGGAGTTGCGGCCATGGGCCACCAGAGTGTGATACAGGACTTGCTTCTGGGCCAAATCCAGCACCCAGAGGCGCTTTTCGGTGCTTGGCAGGTCAAAGTCAACTACCGTGAGCAGCTGCTTGCCGGGATTGAGCTTGCCTTCTTTTTCCAAGTTGAGGTAGCCGGTCATGGCTTTGGCGAAGACCTCGTAGCGCAGGCCTTGGGCCTCGGCGCCGAGGCTGCTATACACGCCCTGCAGGCGCTGCTCGAAGGCCTGAGCGGCCGTCAAAGCCACTGCTGGCGAGGGCGTATTGGCAGCCAGGCGCTGATTAGCCTGACCACTAGCCATGGACTTGGTTACCGGGCCGGCCAGGGGCGTGGCCAGAAACAACGACGCGAGGAAAGGCAGCACCCGTCGCGCCGCCCGCTGGGTGCGGCGCTTGAGATGGCGACGACGCTGAACGACACTGGGCTTTTCCATAACGGTAGTGCTTAGCTGATTTAGATAAACCGAACGTGTTGCTGTACGCAAACGACGCGAAAACGGACACAGCGTTTTGCCGGTTGCGACGCCTCAACAGCCCCAGGCCGGTTTTCATTCCCCGCGCGGCTCTCGCTACTCCCAGCCGCGGGCCGCAAACCGCCGGCTGGCGGCCGCGCCGTTGAGCCAGCGCGAAGCCAGCGCCGGGCCGCTCAGCAGCAGCACGCTGCCCGCCGGCAGGGCTTTGATAATGGCCCGGTACTGAGCCGGCGGCAGGGCCGGGCAGCCGCGGCTGTAGCCCAGATGGCCGTGTTGGGCCACGTAGTCCGGGCCGGCGTAGTCGGCGCCGTGCAGCACCACGTAGCGGCTGAGCGCGGTGCTGTTCTGGCTGGGGTCGAGGCCGTGCAGGCGGCGCGAGAGGCCGTGCTTGCCCGCGTACGTGTCGGCGGTGCGGTAGAAGCCCAGCGCCGAGCAGGCCGACTTAATAGTGCCCGAGAAGCGGCGGGCCCGCACGCCGCCGGAGCCGCGGCCGTGGGCTACCAGGCTGTGATGCAGCAGCTTATGCCTTTTCAAGTCAATAACCCAGAGCCGGCGCGTGGTATTGGGCAGGTCGAGGTCGGCCACGGCCAGCAGGGGGGTACTGGCGCGACTCCCCCCCTGCTGGCGCAGGGCAAGGTAGCCCACGCAGGCTTGCGCCAGCACGGCCGGGCGTAGCTGGGCGGCGGCCGGGCCCAGGGCCGTATGCAGCGCGGCCACGGCCTCGGCCAGCCGGGGGTCCAGGCCGGTCA
>CAXUEM010000262.1:0-746 GCA_964249885.1 uncultured Hymenobacter sp.
CGGTGCGCCCCCTGCTGCTCGACAGCCGCCGGGTGGGCGAGGCGGCGGGCAGCGTGTTTTTCGCCCTGCGCGGCCCGCAGCACGACGGCCACCGCCACCTGCCCGAGTTGTACGCCAAGGGCGTCCGGCTCTTCGTGGTGGCCGAAAATCATACGCCGGCCCCAAAACCAGCGGATTTTCCTGAAGCCGCTTTCCTGGCTGTACGCGCGCCTTTAGCCGCCCTACAGGCGCTGGCAGCCGACCACCGGCGGCAGTTTGCCTTGCCCGTGCTGGCGCTTACCGGCTCCAATGGCAAAACTATCGTGAAGGAGTGGCTGGCCCAACTGCTAAGCCCCGACGAGTTCATTTGCCGCTCGCCGCGCTCCTATAACTCGCAGGTGGGCGTGCCCCTGAGCGTGTGGGAGCTGCACGCCGGCCACACGCTGGGCGTGTTCGAGGCCGGCATCTCCGAGCCCGGCGAAATGGCTCGCCTGGCCCAGATTATCCAACCCACGCTGGGCCTGTTCACCAACCTGGGCACCGCCCACGACGCCGGCTTTGCCTCCGAGCGCGAAAAGCTGCGCGAAAAGCTGCGGCTGTTTCAGGAGCCGGGCTTCGAGCGCCTGTTCTACTGCCGCGACCACGCCCTGGTGCACGCCGAAGTCGAGCAGCTGGGTCTGCCGCACACCTTCACCTGGAGCCGGCACGGCCACCCGGCCGACGTGCAGGCCGAGGTGCTGCCCCCCCCGGCTGGCCTGCCCGAAACC
>CAXUEM010000262.1:756-3902 GCA_964249885.1 uncultured Hymenobacter sp.
AAAACGTGCTGCACTGCCTGGCCGTGCTCTTGTTTCGCGGCGTCGAGCCGGCCGAAATCCAGCGTCGCCTGGCGCGCCTGCACCCGGTGGCCATGCGCCTGGAAACCAAGCCCGGCCGCCACGGCTGCTACCTGCTCGATGACACCTACAACAACGACCTGGCCGGCCTCACCCTGGCCCTCGATGCCCTGAGCCGGCAGGCCCGCCCCGGCCGCCGCACCCTGATTCTGAGCGACGTGCTCGAAACCGGTCTGCCCCCGGCCGAACTGTATGCCCGCGTGGCCGCCTTGCTGCCGCTCTACGGCGTCAGCCGGCTGGTCGCCATCGGGCCGGAAATAAGTTATGAGTTAAGAGTTGAGAGTGAGAAGGCAGAAGACCCGCCGGGCCAGGGCCAGCAGGAGACAAAACAGCTCTCAGTTCTCAATTCCCAACTCGTAACTGAATTCTACCCCAGCACGGAGGATTTTCTGGCGGCGCTGGCGCCGACCAGCTTTCAGCAGGAAACCATTCTCATCAAGGGCGCCCGGCGCTTTGGCTTCGAGCGCATTGTGGCGGCCCTGCAGCAGCAGCAGCACGGCACGGTGCTGGAAGTAAACCTCGACGCGCTCAGCCACAACCTGCAGCACTACCGCCAGCAGCTCGGGCCCGGCACCCGGCTCATGGTCATGGTCAAGGCCTTTGCCTACGGCAGCGGCTCCTACGAGGTGGCCAGCCTGCTGCAGTTTCAGCGCGTCGACTACTTGGCCGTGGCCTACGTGGACGAGGGCGTGCAGCTGCGCGAAAACGGCATCAGCCTGCCCATCATGGTGATGAACCCGGCCCCGGACTCCTTTGCCCAGCTGCAGCGCTACCGCCTTGAGCCCGAAATCTATTCCCTGGAGCACTTGCAGGAATACCTGGCGGCCGCCTTTGGCCCCGCTAGTCAGCCCGCCAGCGTCAACTCTAACTCCAACTCCGACAACCGGCTGCCCCTGCCCGCCCTGCACCTCAAGCTGGACACGGGCATGCACCGCCTGGGCTTCGCCGAAACCGACCTGCCGGTCCTGCTGGCCCTGCTGGCCCAGCACCAGGCCCGCCTGCCCGTGGCTAGCCTGCTTACCCACCTGGCCGCCGCCGACGACCCCCGGCTGGACAGCTTCACCCGGCAGCAGCTGGCCGCCTTCCGCCGCATGGCCGCCGCCGTGGAAGCGGGGCTGGGCCGCCCCGTGCTCAAGCACGCGCTCAACTCGGCCGGCATTCTGCGCTTTCCCGAGGCCCATTTCGACATGGTGCGCCTCGGCATCGGCCTCTACGGCGTCGATGCCAGCGGCGAGCAGGACCCGCAGGCCCTGCGGCCGGTGAGTGCGCTGCGCACCACCATCTCCCAAATCAAAACCCTGGCCCCCGGCGAAACCGTGGGCTACGGCCGCCGCGGGGCCGCCGCGGCGCACGAGCGGCGCACGGCCACGCTGGCCATCGGCTACGCCGATGGCTACGACCGGCGCTTCGGCAGCGGGGTGGGGGAGGTGCTCATCCGCGGGCAGCGGGCCCCCCTGCTGGGCTCGGTCTGCATGGACATGTGCATGGTCGACGTCACCCACATTCCCGAGGCTCAGCCCGGCGACCACGCGCTGGTGTTCGGGCCGGAGCTGCCGCTGCCAGAGCTGGCCGCCCGCATCGGCACCATCGCCTACGAGCTGCTGACCAACGTGAGCGAGCGGGTCAAGCGGGTGTTCGTGAGCGAGGTTAGCGGCTAACGCCCGTAGTGCTGTAGTGCTACTACATGCCAGGCTGCGGGGCCGCCGCGGTGGTAGGTCCAACTGGCGCGGCTTGGCAATCGGCCGCAGTATGCAGCCTACTGATGCTATTAATAATAAAAATAATGCAAATATGAGTGAGCAGTCGACCACTTAAAGCAGTAGTACTTGAATACATTAATGCGAAAAACATCTGACGAATACGTTCGCCTGGGTTTGAAGCACTTTCGTGGGCTAAATATTTGTGTCTGTCTAAAGATTAGGACATGATGATTAAACAAAAGCGCACCTTTGCGTAGAAATGAGCCTAGAAAGGCCCGGTTGTTCGACTTGTTTCTCAGCTTCTTGCCGCCGTGTTTGTCAATTTCTTATCTCCCAACTCATTTTTAAGTTTAACTGCTTATGCTCCTGACTGCTTCCCCCTTCGATGCAACTACCGGTGAGTTGCTGCCCGTGTACCGCGACGCTTATCTGCGGGGCGACCTGTCACGGGAAAATACCAAGCTCGTTGACGACTACCTGCGCCAGAATACCGCGCTGGGTGCTCAAACCTGGGACCGTTTCCACACCATGCAGCAAACCGGCGAGCAGGTGCAGGCTGTGGGCTGGATGCGGCGGCAGGTAGACTTGGTGCGCACCTCGCCGCAGCGGGTACGCCGGCAGGCAGCCTCCCTGCTGGCTGTGGCTGCGCTGATTGGCGGGGCCGTTTTCGCCAACAACACTACGCCCACCAAACGCCTGAATCTGACGCTGCCGGCCGTGCCCACCGAGGAGGCCGCCGGGGTTCTGCGCATGACGACGGTGCGCGGCAAGATTCTGGACGAGAATGGCCGGCCCCTGGCTGGGGCCACGGTGCTGGAAAAAGGCACCCGCCGCGCCGTAAGCACCAACGCTCAGGGCGAATACACCCTGCTGGTGCCGGCTGGCCGGCCCACGACGCTGGCCTACGGCTACGCCGGCTACCAGGATGACGAGGCCCGCTTCGACGGCCAAGCGCTGAGCAGCGTTGTGCTGGTGCCCCGGGCCAAAGCCGATGCCCCGCGCAAAGCCAAGCGCTGGCTGCTTTTCTAGTCTGGATAGCTCTGTGCGGCTACCGGCCCCGGTAGCCGAGCGGCTGCGGGCCGGGATGGCGGCTGGCTGTCCCGCGCGCGTTTGCTTTACTTCTTTTTTACCTACCCTACTTTTTCATCCTCTCCTCTCATGGCGTACTCTACTAATTCTCCCGCCGGCCAAGCCGTGCAAAACATCATCAACGACCTGCCTCAGCTGCTGGCCGTGGCCATTGTCGATGTGCAGTCGGGCATGTGCCTGGCCTCGCACTCCAACTCGGCGGCCCTCAACCCCGAGACGGCTGCGGCTTACAACACCGAAGTGGTGAAGCAGAAGCAAAAGGCCATGGCCGCGCTCAAG
>CAXUEM010000262.1:3912-4964 GCA_964249885.1 uncultured Hymenobacter sp.
CAAGCTGCAGGGCGAAAAGATTGATGACATCCTCATCACGCTCACGAACCAGAACCACCTGATTAACCTGCTGGACGACGGCAAAAAGTTTATCTACCTGGCCGTGAACAGCCGCGACACGAACCTGGCCATTGCCCGCGACGTGCTGCGCCAGCAGTCCGAGCTGCTCAAATAGAGTACGCCCGGCTCGGTCGCTGGTCGAAAGCCACCTCTGCTAGGGGTGGCTTTCTTCGTTTTCGACGGGCCAGCAGGGCATACTTGGTAAGGGCCGATTGCAGCCGGTTGGCGGCCCGGCTTATCAGCCAGCAGGAGCGGCGGTGTGGGTTTGCAGCACGGTACGGGCTACGGCTAGGTTGGTATCGCGAATATTTACCATCAGGTGCACGAAATGCCGCCCGCCCGGCAGCGGCCGCAGCACGTGCCACTGCGTCGTGAGCGTAACGAGGATGTCCTCAATAGCCTCATCGCTCAGTCCTAGGGCCCGGATGGCCTGCTGCTTCTGCCGGATAACCTCTGCATTGTATCCGGCGGCCTTGGCCGGGTTCAGCTTGCCGCCGATGTGTTGTGTGGCCACGACCTCGCCCGACCTTAGCTCTACAACCGATACGGCCAGCAGGTCAGGCAAATCGCGCAGGATGCCGTTGATTATTGCCCCGAAGCGGGCTTTGTCGGCTGCGCTGATAGCGCGGGGGTAGCTGATGGCCGCCTCAGCGGTTGAGAATCGGTGCAGGAAAGGCAGTTTCATGGTGCAAACAGGGTAGGCAGGCCAGACACGGGGGAGCGGGCAGCATCGGTCGCTCGGGTGTTCTGCCTGGCATATAAACTGCGAGAAGGGCCGGGAGGTTGGCCGCCTTTTTGGATAGTGCGCCGCCGACATGTTAACTTGCTTGGCTGATGCTGCGCCAGGGCCTTAAAATTGATTGCCGGGGATGAAATACCAAACCATCAAAACCAACTGTTATCGGCTGTTTATGCTGGCTGGGTTGAGCACCAACGCCCTGCTGGCCGCGCAAGCCCAGACGCCAGCGGCGGCCGACTCGCTTAATCTGAAC
>CAXUEM010000263.1:0-2254 GCA_964249885.1 uncultured Hymenobacter sp.
GCGTTGGAACGACACGGCTCATGCCGTTCACAGGAGAATAGACATGGTTGACGAGAACCGCGTCAAGGGTGCGCTCGACCAGGCCAAGGGCGCCGTGAAGGACGCCGTCGGCAAGGTGACGGGCGACACGAAGCTGCAGGCGGAGGGCAAGACCTGGGCGCGCGGCGGCCTGCCCGCCGACACCATCCTCACCATCGGCGGCCAAACCCTGCGAACCTACTTTCCCGGCGCGGGCCACGTGCCCGACAATATGGTGGTGTGGCTGCCCCGGCAGCAGGTGCTGGTGGGCGGCTGCCTGGTGAAAAGCCGTGAGGCCCAGGACCTGGGCAACGTGGCCGACGCCGACCTGACGGCCTGGGCGCCCACTATCCGGCGCGTAATGGCGGAGTTTAGCGAAGCCCGAATAGTCATTCCCGGCCATCAAGCCTGGAGCGACGCGGGCTGCCTGCAGCACACGCTTAATCTGTTGCAAGCAGCCGGGCATTAAGCAGGCCCGTGGTCCGTGCTACTGCACGCCGTCGCCGCGCAGCTTGCGGAAGCGCTTGCGGGCCTCGGCCACGAAGATGCTACCGGGATACTTGGTCAGCACGCGGTTGTAGAGCTCCTGGGCCTTGGCGCGGTCTTTCACGTCTTCTTCCTGAATGCGGGCCAGCAGAAACAGCGCGTCGTCGCTGAGCACGTCGTACTTGGGATTTTCGGTAATTTTTTCGAGCGTAGCCACGGCGCCGGCCGTGTCGCCGGTGCGGCGCAGCAGCTGGGCCTTCAGGTACCAGGCATCATCGGTGAGGGCGTGGCCGGGAAAGTTGGCCAGCAGGGCATCGAGACCCTTGAGGGCGGCGGGCAGCTTGTTCTGAAATACCAGCTGCTCGACGGCGGCGTAGGCGCGCAGCCCCAGGCCCAGGGTGTCCTCCACGGTGTTGTCCTGAATCAGCAGGGCCAGCTGCATGGCGTCGTTGGCAATTTCGCGGGTGGTGGCTTCTTTCAGAATGTCCAAGTGGCTCTGGGCCAGCTTGAAGTCGCCGGCGAAGTAGCTCAGGCGGGCGTTGCGCAGCTTGGCCTCGTAACCCAGCGGGGTTTCCTTGTGCGACTTCTCGACCTGCGAGTACAACAGCGTGGCTTCCCAGGGCTCGGCCTTGAGCTGGTACAGGTCGCCGAGCGTGATTTTGGCCTCGTCCACCACCTCCGAGCCGGCGCGGGGCAACTCCACCACTTCCTGCAGCAGCTTCATGGCCTTGGGCTGCTCGTCCAGCTGAAAGGCGTAGAGGTTAGCCAGGTTGCGCAGCACCGGCGCGGTTTCGGGGGTGCGGCCCAGCTCGGCCAGCAGGGCCTCGTACTCGGCTACCAAGGTGCGGACTTTGGTTAAATCAACGGGGTAGGTTTCCTTGATTTGGGCTTCGCGGGCCTGCAGCAGGCGCTGCCGGGCCAGGTTGAAGTAGGGGCCGCCGCGGTATTCCTTCACCACGTAGGCATAGGCCTCGATGGCGCTGTCGTAATCCTTGTTCTGCTGGGCAATGGCGGCCAGCTCCAGCACCCGGACGCCCTGAGCGCGGTTGCGGCGGTCCAGAGCCCGGGCCTGCAACAGAGCGCCGCCGAAGTCGCGGCGCTGCACCTGCAGCCAGAGCAGCAGCTCGGAATAAGCCGCTACGTCGGGTTTTTCCTGCACGGATTTAAGCAGAATTTTTTCCAGCGCGTCGAAGTCTTTTTCCTCGCGCAGGGCATTCTGGAGCATGTTGCGCACGAAGGGCAGCTGCCGCTCGTCCAGTTGCACCAGGCGCAGGGTTTCGGCCAAGACTTTGTCCGACTGCTGGGTCTGGGTGTAGAGCTGAATGAGCTGGGGCGCAAACTCGGTGTCGTTGCGAGCCAGCTCGCGGCCGCGCAAATAGACGCGCTCAGTCCAGGCCGCCAATTCCCGCCGGCTGAACTCCTGAGCCACGGGCTGCACCTGGGCGGAAGTGAGCTGGGCCAGCACTTTCTGGTACTGCTTTTCGGCCGCCTCGGCCTGCCCGGCCGCCGCCAGCACCGTGCCCAGCACTACGCCGTTGGCCATGTCGTCGGGCCGCTGGCGCAGGGCTTTACGCAGCAGTTTTTCGGCTTCCTTGTAGCGCTTCAGGGCCAGCAGCGAGGCCAGGTAGTCGGGCAGCACGGCGGCGTCGGTCTGTTCGTCGCTCTTGAGCTTCTCGTAGAGGAAAACGGCCTTGTCGTGCTCTTGGCGGCGGGTGTAGTCGCGGGCCAGGGTGGCGGCTGGCACCGGCGC
>CAXUEM010000263.1:2264-4954 GCA_964249885.1 uncultured Hymenobacter sp.
GACGGGATGAGGGACGGGAACGGGACACCGACCGCGGGGCGTCGCCGCCCGCGGGGGGGGGCTGGGGGGCGGGGGGGACCGGCGCGAGGGGGCCGCGGCCGGGCTGAGCGGGGGGGGGGCTGCTCAGGAGCAGGCCGGCACTGAGCAAGGAAAGAAGCAGCAGACGCATGGGCATCGTCGGATAGGAAACAGTCAAACGCATCATCTCTACGAAAGCAGCAAACGGGCAAAATCTGCTGCTCAACAATTCTGAGCCTTACAGGGCAAAGACAACCAAGCTGGCTTGAGGTACGCAAGCTAGCTGCAACGCTGTTTGTTAAATTAACCGTTCATCTGGTAGCCCAGCCGGGGCAATAAAAAAGGGCCGTCCCCGAAGGTACGGCCCTTTGTTCTGCTCTACTTTCCGCGCTATTAATAGAACTTGGCGCGGTTGTCTTTCACGTTGGCGTGCGCCTTGATGGCCTCGTAAATCTGGCCATCCATGCGCTGCTGGCGCTGCTGGATGAGCTGCTGGCGCAGGGCCTTTAAATCGGCCAGGGCGGGGGCAGGCTCGGTTTTCACGGCTTCCACCACCAGCACGCCCTGCTCACCCTGAATGGGGGCCGACTTCTGGCCCGGCTTGAGCGAAAAGGCCCGGCCTACGGCTTGAGGCTCGAAGCCGGCGCCGGGCAGGTTGGGCTGCCCCAGCACGACGTTCTCGGCAGTTTGCACCTGGGCCGTGGGGCCGTAGGCCTTGGCCTGGTCCTCCAACGGGCCGGTTTTGCCCTGCAGCTTGGCCATGATTTGCTGGGCTTTGAGTTCGTTGCGCACCGGGCCGAGCAGCTCGTTGCGCAAAGATGCCACCGTGGCCGTGCCCTTGCTGCGCTCGCCGGTCAGGGCCGCGATGACGTACTGGTCGCCCACCTCGAACACCTCGGAGATGGCGCCTACTTTGGTTTCGCCGGTGGCGCCCAGGCCGTAGGCCCAACGCACGATGTCGCGGGCGTTTTGCAGGTTGTTCACGTTGCGGGCGTTGCGGTCCAGGTCTTTGGCTTCCTGCTTGACCAGGGTTTTATCTTTTGTCGGTAGCTGGCGGAAGGCCTCCAGGCTGTTGGCCTGGCCCAGCAGGGCCTGCGCTTTCTGGTAGGCGGCGTCGCGGGTAGCCTCGCTCGGCGTCAGGCTCTTGCGCACTTCGGCTACCTGATAGGTTTTGAAGGTTTTCGGGGCCGTGATTTTGATGATGTGGTAGCCGAACGACGTCTCAACCGGGGCGGGCAGCAGCCCGGCCGAGGTAGCGCCGAAAATAGCTTTCTCAAACTCCGGCACCATGCGGCCCTGGCTGAACCAGCCCAGGTCGCCGCCCAGGTCCTTGGTGCCGTCGGTGCCGAACTGCCGGGCCATGGCGGCAAAGTCAGCCCCGCCCTTGATTTTGTTCAGAATGTCCTGGGCCTGGGCCTTGGCGGCGGCTTTGGCTTCGGGCGTGTTGCCGGCCGGCTTGATGAGGATGTGGCTGGCGCGGGCCGCGGCCTGCTTGCCATCCTTCACGGCCGTGACTTTGTAGAGGGCAGAAGTGCCGTTCTCGGCCAGCGGACCCACTACCTGGCCCACGGCCAGCGGCAGCTGGGTGCGCAGGGCCTCGGGCAAATCAGCGGGGCTGCGGAAGGTGCCGTTGTAGGGCTGGTCGGAGTTGGCGGCTACGAAGAGCGAGTCAACCGGGGCAGTGCGGAACTGCGTGGCCAGCGTGGCCATGGTGCTGGTCACGGCGGTGCTGTCTTCCTGCGAGGGCGCAATCGGAATGCTGATGTACTCGATGGTGCGGCCGTCCTCCACCTTGTACTTGCCCTGGTTTTTGTCCAGGTACGCCTGCAGCTGCGCGTCGGTCGGCTTCACGGCCGAGTCCGAGATGCTGGCGTAGGGCACGAACAGGTAGCGCAGGGAAGCGCGGGTGTTCTGCGCCTCGTTGAAGCGGCGGGCCTCGGCGGTGGTGACGTAGGTGGCGTTTTTGAGCAGGTTGACGTACTTCTGGGCCAGCCGGTCGGTCACCATGTTGGCTTCGTAGTTGTACCAGGCCTGGCGGTTTTCGGGCGGCAGCTTGTCGAGGTTGCGCAGGTAGTCGCGCACCTTGTTCACGTCGAACTGCCCGGTCTGCGGGTCGGTGAACGCCTGACGGATGCCGGGGCTGATGTTCTGGCCCTGCACCATGTCCACCTTTTCCTCATCCGACACGGTCAGGCCCAGCTTGTCGTACTCGGGCTGGAAGGCCAGGCGGTACAGGGTCTGGTTCCAGGCCTGGTCGCGCAGAAAGCCCATGGCCTGCTCGTCGGGCTGGCGCTGCTGCTGGGCAATAAAGCCCTGCTTGGCCTGCTCCAGGGCATTCTCGAACTGCGCGCGGTCTACTTTCTGGCCGGCCACTTCGCCCACCACGTTGTCGTTGCCGCCGAAGAGCCGGTTTTTGCCGCCCACGAAGTCGGAGCCCACGATGAAAAGTATCATGCCCACGGCCACCGTGCCCACGGCCCAGCCTGACTTTTCCCGAATTGTGTTGATTAATGCCATTTACTGAAGTTGATTGTTCGTTTTAAGTCGGTAGCCGGCCGAGAAGGTTGAAAATCAACACCCCAAAAGCCAGCCGCGTCTTTTGGCTGCGAAAGTCAAAAGAGGCGCAAAATAACCACAAAAACGCGGAGCGGCCAAGTTGCACGTCCGGCGGC
>CAXUEM010000264.1:0-556 GCA_964249885.1 uncultured Hymenobacter sp.
ACCACGAAGCCGTCGCGGGAACCGCGACGAGCCCGCAGGCCGCGCGGGTGCGGGGCCTGCTGGCGGCCGGCGCTTGGCTGGGACCGCAGCTCAGCCCCATGTTTCGGCTCAACCGGTTTACCGGGCAGCTTATCCGCATCTACACCACCAACCTGAGCCGGTCCCGGCTCAAGCCGCACTTCGAGTATACGGACCTGCGGCCGACCGGCGCAAGCGCCCTGCGCCACGCGCCGCTGGCTGTGTGGAACACGCTCACCCGGCCCTGGCTGGGCGAGGCGGCGGCGCTGCCCTACGTGGCCGCCGGCCTCGACAACCTGGCCCTGCTGGCCTTGCTGGCGCTGGCCGGCTGGGCACTGTGGCGGGGCCGGCCCGGCCCGCTGCCCTTTGCCCTGGTGCTGATGCTGGGCCTGTACTGTGTGCTGCTGGCCTTCCTCATCGGCCTGAGCACGCCCAACCTGGGCACCATGCACCGCTACCGCGTGAGCCTGCTGCCCTACCTGCTCCTGCTGCTGCTGCAGAACGACTACGCCGCCCGGGGGGGGGGCCGGGGGGGGGC
>CAXUEM010000264.1:566-4951 GCA_964249885.1 uncultured Hymenobacter sp.
CAATTAGCCCCGCTAACCAGCTTACATGGAAAATCCTGTCATCATCCTCGGCGCGCAGGCCGTGGGCACCGCTGCCCTCGACGCCTTTCTCAGCAACGACCTTATCGTGTACTGCCTGCTCGACGACGACCCCCAGCGCCAGAACTCCGAGCTGCTCGACGTGCCCGTGATGGGCAACACCGACGACGCCGAGCTGCTGAAGCTGCTGGGCAAAAAGTGCGAGGTGTTCGTGGCTACCGACGACGCGGCCTCGCGCCGCAGCCTGACCAAGATGCTGCGCCAGGAGTACGAGGCCGTGCCCGTGAATGCCATTCATCAGCGCGCCAGCGTCAGCGCCCACGCCAGCCTGGGCCACGGCAACTATGTGGGCCCCAACGCGGTAGTCGCCGCTACGGCCACCCTCGGCGACGGCTGCCTGCTGGGTCCTAACGCCGTGGTAGAAGCCCGCGCCACCCTGGCTGACTTCGTGCAGCTGGGCGCCGGCGCCCTGGTGGGCACCGAGGTAAAAGTCGGTGAGCAGGCCTTCTTGGGCGCGGGCTCAGTGGTAGTGGCGGGCGTCAGCATCGGCGCCAAGGCCCGCGTCGGGGCCGGCTCGGTGGTGGTGGCCGACGTGCCGGCCGGCCAAACTGTTTTTGGCAATCCGGCGGTTAAGGTTTGAGAGGAGTTAAAAGTTATGAGTTTGCACAAGCAGGCCTTTATTCGTGACATTCAACTCCTGACTTTTAACTTTTAACTCATAACTCAGAATGTATCAGGTTCTGCTTTATTACTGCTACACGCCCATCGCCGACCCGGAACAGTTTCGGGAGGAGCACCACCGGCTGTGCCTGGAGCTGGGGCTGCTCGGGCGCATTATTGTGGCGCACGAAGGCCTGAACGGCACCGTGTCGGGCACCCGCGCGAGCTGCGCGGCCTACATGGCGCACGTGCAGGCCGACCCGCGCTTCGCGGCGTTGGAGTTTAAGGTGGAAGACGTGCCGGCCCACACGTTTCAGAAGCTGCACGTGCGCGTCAAGCCCGAGATTGTGCACAGCAGCCTGCACCACGTGCGGCCCCATGAGCGCACCGGGCAGCACCTCTCGCCCCAGGAATTTAGGGAATTGAAAGACCGCGACGATGTGGTGGTGGTGGATGTGCGCTCCGACTACGAGTACAACCTGGGCCGTTTCAAGAACGCCGTGACGCTGGACATGGAAAACTTCCGCGACTTTCCGGAGCGGATAGCGAAGCTGCAGGAGTTCAAGGACAAGAAAATCCTGACTTACTGCACCGGCGGCGTGAAGTGCGAAAAAGCCAGCGCCTATCTGCTGGAGCAGGGTTTCGAGCAGGTCTATCAGCTCCACGGCGGCATCATCAAGTACGGCATCGAGGCCGGCGGCGAGGATTTCGAGGGGCAGTGCTACGTCTTCGACAGCCGCGTGGCCGTGGAGGTCAACCACGTCAACCCTACGGTGATTTCGCGCTGCCACGGCTGCCAGCAGCACTCCGAGCGCCTCGTGAACTGCGCCAATCCGCACTGCAACGCCCATTTGCCGCTCTGCGAGCGCTGCGGCACTGAGTTGCAGGGCGCCTGCTCGGCCGCCTGCGCCGCCCACCCCGACAAGCGCGCTTATGATGGCACCGGCACGTATCCCAAGCTCAGCAACCACTACAACCCGGCGCAGGGGCTGGCGTCTTATAAGGAAAGGAAGTCTAGAGGGCTTACTCAGTATCGATAGAATTTAGAAAATAGCCTAGTATGGCTCCCAGCCTCATTGGCTCAATGAGGCTGGGAGCGAACGTGGCACTTGCATCTCTGATTAACATTCATATTATCTAAGTCTTGTATTGTAATTGGATGACTCAAATAACAAAGTAGTGTTCATCTCACTAGCCAGCATTGCTCGTTAGTTGAGCCGCCAGCGACAAGCGCTGGTTATTAGTAGCCCCGCGTTGTCAAAAATACATATGATAGGTGCGCTTAGTCTCAAAGCAGAAATTAAGCCTACCTTTGTAAAAGAGATGTTTTTTAATGCAAGTAATTGATTTTTAATACAATGAAGACATTTGTAGTTAGCTTAGAGAGAGCCATCGAGCGCCGTAATTATATGTCTAAGCACCTAAGCGAGCTGGACTTGAATTTCGAAATTATTGATGCAGTAGATTATCAACTTCTTACACCCGAAGACTATAATACGTTGTCGGACGTCGAGGCAGTCAAGAAAGACGTCTGGCTTACCAAAGGAGCTATTGCGTGTGCCCTTTCACACGTCAAAGTGTTCAACAAAATTGTTGATGAGAAAATAGATGTTTGCCTGATTTTGGAGGACGACGCCGCATTGCCTAAAAACATTAAGTCTGTTCTGGCGCAGCTAAGCAGAGAAATTCAACAGGATGAGGTAATTGCTTTGTCATTCTACAACCGTTATCACCGGGTGACGGAATTGAGTCTGAGCAGCGCTAAGCAACTTGACAAATCAAGTCAGCTTATCTCGCCGGTGAATCTGGGAGACGTTGCCTCTATGATGGCTTATATTGTCACCTATGATGTAGCCAAGAAACTAAAAGATATACTTATGCCAATCCGAATCCAAGCAGATTATTGGAGTGCATATTACGCCGTCGGAGGGTTCAGTTCTTTTAGATGTTATTATCCGGTTGTAGCATATCCGGCCGTATTCAGAAGCACCCTCGACTATGCTGCAGCCACCACATTCTTCAGCAAAGCTGCTGCTGTGGTGCGGCGGTATAATATTCCCCTGCTGGTTGGATATCTGAATCGGCGGGCGGATTCTATTCTCCGTAAGGCATATGTTTTCAAACTAGTTGACAAGCCCGCTTTTAACGCTCGCTAAGTTTTTAATTTATTTTAATGATTTCCAACTCCGAGCTGATTCTCAACCCCGACGGCACCATCTACCACCTGCACCTGCTGCCGGACCACATTTCCGATACCATCATCTGCGTGGGTGACCCCGAACGGGTGGCCATGGTGAGCGAGCATTTTGATTCGGTGGAAGTGGAGGTGCGCCGCCGCGAGTTCGTGACCCACGTGGGTTACTACCGCGGCCGGCGGCTGACGGTGGTGAGCACCGGCATCGGCACCGATAACGTGGACATTGTGCTCAACGAGCTCGATGCGCTGGTTAACATCGACTTCATGACCCGGCAGGTGCGCCCGTCCGAGGAGCAGATTCGCCTGCGCATCATGCGCCTGGGCACGAGTGGGGCGTTGCAGGCCGACATTCCCATTGGTTCGGCCCTGGTCACGGAGCACGCCGTGGGCTTCGATAGCCTGATGCAGTACTACCCGCTGGTGGAAACCGGTTTAGAAGTGGCCGTGGCCGCCGAAATCCAGCAGGCTCTGCAGCTGCCGCAGCGCCCGTACTGCGTGCGCGGCGCCGACCTGCTGCGCGAGCAGCTCGGCGCTGGCCTGCTGGCCGGCAACACGCTCACCTGCCCCGGCTTCTACGGGCCGCAGGGGCGGCGCCTGCGCCTGGATTTGCGCCAGCCCGACTTCATCCAACAGCTGCAGAATTTCCGTCACCACAGCGCCGAGGGCGAGTTTCGCCTCACTAACTTCGAGATGGAAACGGCCGGCTACTACGGCCTGGGCCGCCTGCTGGGCCACGACGTAGTGAGCCTGAATGCCATTCTGGCCAACCGTGCCACCGGCGAGTTTGCCCTAAACCCCGAGCAGGTCGTCGGCGACCTGATTGCGCGCACCCTGCCGCTGCTGTGATAATCAGTTAAGAGTTGAGAGTTAAGAGTTAAAAAAGGACCGCCCGGTAATCCAGGCGGTCCTTTTTTAACTCTTAACTCTTAACTCTTAACTCTTAACTCTTAACTCTTAACTCAGTAAAACTCCAGGCGCAGCACGGCGCGTAGCGGCAGCGAACCGCCGGATTTAAGCGTCAGGTGCTCGCCGTCGGCGGCCCAGATAGTGGTCTGCACGCGCTTGGTAGCGCCGTCTTCGGTCTGGAAGTAGATATCAAGCTTGCCGTGGTGGGCGTTGCCCAGCGTGACGGCGCGCTCGGCGTCGTGCTGGCGGCGCTGGCGGTCGGCGGGGTCGCGCAGCACGTCGTGCGGCGGAAAATGCAGGCCGGCCAGCGCTTCTTTGGGCAGCGTTTCGATGGTGTCGGCGTTGGATTCGGGAGACATAGGAAAGAAAATTCGGAAAAGAATAAAAGAACCGTTGGCACTGATTAACGCATTTTGCTCGTCAATGGCTACCGGATAAGGCCGCCGAGGCCGCGCGTTTTTTACGATTACACCCAAGCAACTGAGCGGCGTTGCCGGACGCTTTACTCGCGGCGCTGGCAATAGCCTCCGCCCTAGATCAGCTCGGCCAGAAACTGCATGGTATCCACGCCGTCGGCGTAGTCGGCCACGCCGGGCTGCTGGGC
>CAXUEM010000265.1:0-4948 GCA_964249885.1 uncultured Hymenobacter sp.
TGGACGCGAAGCGCCGCCGCCTCTCGCTCTCCCTGCGCCCGAAGCGCGAGGAGCGCGAGGAGAGGGCCGAGCGCCCGCCGCGCCAGAGGGACGACCGTCCCCCGCGCCGCGAGGACCGTCCCGAGCGCGACAAAGCACCCACCCGCGCCAGCGAAGTCATTGCCCGCGTCACGGAAAGCGGCATGGCCGCCGTGATTGAGAAAACCGGCACCGACAAGTACTTGGCCCTGCACAAAACCGCCCCCGTGGGCATGATTATGCAGGTGCGCAACGCCATGAACGGCCAGTCGGTGTACGTGCGCGTCATCGGCCGGCTGCCCGACACCGGCGAAAACAGCAATGTGCTGGTGCGCCTCTCGCCCCGCGCCGTGCAGAAGCTCGGCACGCCCGACGCCCGCTTCCGCGTCGAGACGAGCTACGTGCCGTAAGCGGTGAGTCCGCAGGAGCTTGACCGGCTGCGCCCCCTGCTGGCGGCGCGCGTGGCCCGCTACAACCAGCCGGCCTTTATTGCCAACGACCCGATTCAGATTCCGCACCGCTTCCGCCGGAAGCAGGACGTGGAAATCAGCGCCCTGTTTGCCGCCCTGCTGGCCTGGGGGCAGCGCCCGACCATCATCAAAAAGTGCAGTGAGCTGCTGCGGCGCATGGACGACGCGCCCTATCAGTTCGTCACGCAGCACCAGGACGAAGACCTGAAAAAGCTGCTCGGTTTCTGCCACCGCACCTTTTGCGACACCGACCTGCTGTACTTTGTGCACTGGCTGCACTGGTTTTATCAGGACCACGATTCGCTCGAAGACGCCTTCCTGAGTGCCGGCCGCGACGCCACGCAGCGCGAGCGGCTGATGCACTTTCACGCCCTGTTTTTCTCTCTGCCCGACGCGCCGGCCCGCACCCGCAAGCACGTGGCCACGCCGCTGCGCAAATCAGCCTGTAAGCGCGTGAATATGTACCTGCGCTGGCTCGTGCGCCGCGACCAGCAGGGGGTCGACTTCGGCCTCTGGACCCGGCTTTCCCCCGCGGATTTAATCTGCCCCATCGACGTGCACGTGGAGCGGCAGGCGCGCGCGCTGGGCCTGCTCACCCGCAAGCTTGTGGACTGGGAAGCGGCGGAAGAACTCACCGCCAACCTGCGCCTGCTCGACCCCGCAGACCCGGTGAAATATGATTTCGCGCTGTTTGGGGCGGGGGTGGAGAAGTAGCAAGTATCCACCGTTTTCCTAGACTCCTTCATCCGCAAACGAACCCCTTTTATCTAACTAGTTTTATCTAACTAGTAAGGAGCGTAGGCATCACCATTCCAAGTCAGTCTTTTCGGCACGTTTGAGTGCAATCGAATCCTGCCGGGCTAAGCGTGACCAGGCGCTATCACTTTCTTGATTGGTTATACCGTTTCGGGCCCTCCAACGGGCCCTCCAAGTTGAATCTTGTTGGAGCGCTTGAAGGGCCGCCTGCCTTGTCTCTTCCCTCTCTTCCTTTTGGCGTTGTGCAACGCGAGACGGCTGGTCCTCCCATATGAGAAAGAAAAGGTAGAAGGCAATTAGCATTACCACCGTTCCAAGTACTATGGCCAAATCCCCGAGGCCTTTACTCACCGTTGACGTAGGGCTCGACCGATTATTTACTATTCCTCCCCATACGATTAGTCCGCCGAACGCTAATACCCCAAGCCCCAATACAATTAGAAACCCCGAGATGTCACCTAATAGCAAAAACGGGCGCATGGGCGGGGATGGTCAGTAAAGCAGTAAGAAAAGGAATCAGATGCAGAAACAAGACTGGCGTTTGGGTCAAAGAAATGCTGGTTTCACTAAACCGGCAGCAATAACGCATAAGCGTGCTTCAACTAAGTAGCACGAGTTTAAGAAACTCGTCTGCGATTCAAAGTTTACGAAACTCGCCGAAGGGATGAGTTTTGTAAACCTACGCTCTTTCGGATTTGCACTACGAAAACCCTGCCTGGTGGGGGCTCGCAGCCCCCACCGTCGAACGAGGCGCGAGGCGGCGCGCCCGGGCGGCGTACAACACCGCAGCAGTCCCAACTTTCAGAGTGCAACTTTGAAAGAGCAGGTGCAAAGCAAAACCTGAAGCTACGCCAGCAGGGGGGTAGCGCAAACTGTTAATACTGTGCCCCGCGAATCTTCCGGCCCTGCCGGCTGTTTACCTTCGCTACCTAATCTGAAAAGACCCGCTACTTGCTTTTACCCCAAAACTTCGAGGCCAAAATCGGCTTCACCACGCTCCGGGAGCAGCTCGAAGGCCTTTGCCTGAGCGCGCTGGGCCGCCAGCACGTGGCCCGCATGAGCTTCCAGACCAAGCACGAGCCCCTGCACAAGCTCTTGCTGCAGGCCGACGAGTTTCGCCTCTTGCTGCACTCCGGCGCCGACTTTCCGCACGCCCACTACCATGATTTGCAGCCGCAGTTCAAGCGGGCCAGCCTGCCCGGCGCCTACTTGGATGTAAGCGCGTTCTATGAGCTGAAGATGAGCCTGCGCACCATCCGGCAGGCGCTGACTTTCTTCACCCAGGCCGAGGAAAGCCTGTACCCGACCCTGCGTTTGCTAGGCATCGGCGTGCAGGTTGACCGGAATCTGCTGGCCAATCTGGACAAGGTGGTCGACGACGAGGGCCAGGTGCGCGACGATGCCTCGCCGCTGCTGCGCCAGATTCGGCAGGAGCTAATTGCGCGGCAGGGCCTCTTGCGCAAGCAGATTTCAACCATCATCCGCCACGCCAAAAACGAGGGCTGGGTGCTCGGCGAGGCCGAGCCGACCATCCGCGGCGGGCGGCTGGTGCTGCCCGTGCTGGCCGAGCACAAGCGCCGGGTGAAAGGCCTGATTCACGACGAGTCGGCCTCGGGGCAGCCGGTTTTTATTGAGCCGGAAGCTGTTTTTGAGCTAAACAACGACATCAAGGACCTGGAAAATGCCTACCAGCGCGAGCTGATTCGGATTCTGACCACGCTCACCGACCAGCTGCGGCCCCACATCCTGGACCTGCGCAAGGCCTACCAGTACCTGGGTACCCTGGATTTTATCCGGGCCAAGGGCCTGCTGGCGCGCCGCCTCGATGCCACCCTGCCCAAGCTCGACCCCAAGCCCCTGCTGCGCTGGCGGCAGGTGCGCCACCCCCTGCTGTACCTGGCGCTGGAAGAGCACAACCGCACCCACGGCGCCGAGGAAAAGCGCACGGTGGTGCCGCTGGATTTGGAGCTGACGCCCGAGCAGCGCCTGCTCATTATCTCGGGTCCCAACGCCGGCGGCAAGTCGGTGGCCATGAAAACCGTGGGCCTGGTGCAGTTCATGCTGCAGATGGGCCTGCTGATTCCGGCCGGCGACGGCTCCGAGGCGGGCATTTTTGAAGACATTTTCATCGACATCGGCGACGAGCAGAGCCTGGAGAATGACCTCTCGACCTACTCCTCGCACCTGCTGGCCATGAAGCAGTTCGTGACCCTGGCCGGCAAGAAAAGCCTGATTCTGATTGACGAATTTGGCACCGGCACCGAGCCCAGCCTGGGCGGCGCCATTGCCGAGGCCGTGCTCACGGAGCTGAATCAGGCGCGCGTATTCGGGGTGATAACCACGCACTACACCAACCTGAAAAACTTCGCCGAGAAAACCGACGGCCTCGTGAACGGCGCCATGCGCTACGACCCCGACCGCCTGCAGCCGCTCTACCGCCTCGAAACCGGCAAGCCCGGCTCCAGCTTCGCACTCGAAATTGCCCGCAAAATCGGTTTGCCCAAGCAGATAGTCGAGCGCGCCTCGCAGCTGGTGGGCAAGGATAAAATCCGCTACGACCGCTTGCTGGAAGGCTTGGAGAAAGACAAAACCGAACTGGAAAAGCGCCTCGCCGAGGCCGAAAAGCAGGAGCGCCGCCTCAAGAAAGCCGCCCAGGAATACCAGGACCTCAAGCAGCACATCGAGGACACCCGGCTGGACGTGCTGCGCACGGCCAAGCAGCAGGCCAAGGCCTTGCTCACGACCACCAACAAGCAGATTGAGAGCACGATAACCGAAATCCGGCGCGGCCAGGCCGACAAGGAGGTCAACAAGCAGGCCCGCGAGAAGCTCGACACCTTTGTGCGCCAGGAGCTGCAGATTGAGCCGCCCAAGGCCCGCGCCACCCGCGAGCTGGCCTCGGAGGCCGGCGAGCTGCGCCCCGGCGACAAAGTGGCCCTGCTGGGTCAGGACGGTTACGGCGAGCTGGTCAGTGTGAAAGGCAAAACCGCCGAGGTGCTCTTCGGCGGCCTCAAAACCCTGGTAAAAGTGTCGCAGCTGGAAAAGCTGGGCCGGGCCGAAATCCGCGAGCGGGAACAAGCCGCCAAAGCCGCGGCCGGCAAGCTCGGCGGCAGCACCAGTGGCGGCACCAATGGTAAGAGCGTCAACCTGACTGACCGGATGGCCAGCTTCAGCGCCAGCCTGGACCTGCGCGGCGAGCGGGCCGAGGACGCGCTGACCAAAACCATGAGCTTCGTCGACGACGCCCTGATGCTGGGCATTCCCGAAATCCGTTTCCTGCACGGCCGCGGCAACGGCGTGCTGCGGCAAGTGGTGCGCGACTACCTGCGCTCGACTCGCGCCGTGGCCTCTGTGGCCGATGAGCACGCCGATAGGGGCGGGGACGGGGTGACAGTGGCAGTACTGAAGTAGCTTGGCTGGCGTTTGGCTGCTTATGGCAGGACTTTAACCGAAGCCTGCCGGCGTCCGCGTTGGGTGTGCTGAATGAGCTAGCGAAAGCCACTTTTGCCGGCCCTAAAGCCGCTTTACCGTTTTTTCTAGTATAGAAAGAAGTTAAAACTTAACGTAACCCGGACTGTTGGCCTCTCGTCTAGCCTCTCCGTAGCGACTATATTCGCGCATTCAGAGGCAGCGCAAATGGCCGGCTGGCATTTGGGTCCAGGCAGAATCAGGAAGACTCTACCAGTTACGTTATGACTTCATTA
>CAXUEM010000266.1:0-2219 GCA_964249885.1 uncultured Hymenobacter sp.
TTTCAGGAGCTGCTGGCCGTGGCCGCCGCGCCCGAAATGGCGGCCCCGGCCTCGCTGGCCGAAATGGAGAACTGGCTGAAAGATGCCGCCGACGCGCCCCGCTGCGGCATCCTGACCTACGACCTCAAAAACGAGATAGAGGCGCTGCACAGCCGCCATCTCGACGGCCTGGGCTGGCCGGCCCTGCACTTTTTCCGGGCCGAAGCCTGGCTGCGCTGGCAAGCCAACGACACCGTAGCGTTCCACGGCAGCCCCGCCGCGCGGACTACCCTGCTGGCCGCCCTGCAGCGGCCCGAACCGCCCGAGGCACCGGCCGCCACCCAGCCCGTGCTGCGTGCCCGCCTGCCCCGGCCCGACTACCTGGCCGCCGTGCGACAGGTGCAGGCAGATATTCTCAACGGCGAAGTGTACGAGCTTAACCTGTGCCAGGAGTTTTACGCCGAAAACGTGGGCCTGGACCCCGTGGCGGCGTTCTGGCGCCTGCAGCAGGCGTCGCCGGCGCCCTTCGCGGGCTTTTATAAACACCAGCAGCGCTACCTGCTCTGCGCCTCGCCCGAGCGGTTTTTGCGGCGGCAGGGCCAGCAGCTGCTTTCGCAGCCCATCAAGGGCACCGTGGCCCGCGGCGCTACGGTGGCCGCGGATGAGGCCGCCCGCGAGCAGCTCCGGCACGACGAGAAAGAGCAGGCCGAAAACCTGATGATAGTGGACCTGGTGCGCAACGACCTGGCCCGCGTGGCCCAGACCGGCACGGTGCGGGTGCCCGAGCTGTTTGGCCTCTACCCGTTTCGGCACGTCTGGCAGCTGGTGTCGTCCGTGACGGCTACGGCCCGGCCCGGGCTGGGCCTGGTAGACGCACTGCGGGCTACTTTCCCGATGGGTTCGATGACCGGCGCGCCCAAAATCCGGGCTCTGCAGCTGATTGAAAACTACGAGCGCAGCCGGCGCGGCCTCTACAGCGGCAGCCTGGGCGTGGTCTGGCCCGATGGCGACTTCGATTTTAACGTCGTGATTCGCTCCGTTCAATACCGCGCCGACACCGGCTACCTGAGCCTGCAGGTCGGCTCGGCCATCACCTACGATGCGGTGCCGGAGCGCGAGTACGACGAGTGTTTGCTTAAGGCCCGGGGCATGCTGGAAGCCCTGGGAGCCATTATTAAACAATAATTCGCCGATGACCACCTTCTTCGCCCCCGACCTGACGCCCGCCGCCGCCACCTACCCCCTGCTGGAAGACGAAAGCAAGCACGCCGTGCGCGTGCTGCGCCTGCGCGAAGCCGACGCCGTGGAGCTGCTCGACGGCCGCGGCCACCGCTACCAGGCCCAGCTGCTCGATGCCAACCCCAAGCGCTGCCAGCTGAGGATAACCGCGCACGAGTTCGTAGCCCCCCGCCCTTACTTCACCCACGTGGCCGTGGCGCCCACCAAAAACCTCGACCGCATGGAGTGGCTGGTGGAGAAAGCCACCGAAGTCGGCATCGAGCGGCTGAGCTTTCTGCGCTGCGCCCGCTCCGAGCGCCGCGAGCTGAAGCTGGACCGGCTGGAGAAAATCGCCGTCAGCGCCCTCAAGCAGTCCGGCCAGGCCTGGCTGCCGCAGCTCGATGAACTAACTGATTTCAAGGACTTTCTAGGCACCACTGTCCCCGCAACCACCTTTATTGCCCACCTGGAGCAAGGGGACCGCACCGCGCTGGCGCAGGTGGCGGCAGCTGGGGCCGCCTGCTGCGTGCTTATCGGGCCGGAGGGTGATTTCACGCCCGCTGAGATTGACCTGGCCTTCCAGCGGGGCATCCGGCCCGTCACGCTGGGCGCCTCGCGCCTGCGCACCGAGACGGCGGCGCTGGCGGCCGTGTTCACGGCGCACATCAGCCGGGCCAGCCAACAGCCGACCTAGAAAATCTGCCCCAGCCCGAAGTAAAACAGCCGGTCTTCCTTCGAGATGCCGTAGTCGGCAAACACGATGGTGGACAGGTTCCAGGCCAGGCGGGCGCCCGCGCCGTAGGAAAACTTGAGCGGCTGCGTGGGCAGGCGCTGCCAGCGGTTGCTGACCGTGCCCGCATCCACGAATGGCGCCAGGCCAAGACCAAAATTCTGCCGCCCGGCCTTGAAATCAACTACCCGGAAGCGCAGCTCGGCGTTGGCAAAGGCCAGGGAGCGGGCAAGAAAGCGGTTGGCGCGGTAGCCGCGCAGCGACTGCCGCCCGCCCAGCGCGTTGATGCTGC
>CAXUEM010000266.1:2229-4528 GCA_964249885.1 uncultured Hymenobacter sp.
CCCGAAGCGCTGCCGCGCCACCACCACCTCGGCCAGCCGCGTGCGCAGCTCCCCGTTGGCGAACCAGAGCGCGCGCCCCAGGAACCGGTTGGCCCGGTAGCCGCGCAGCGAGCGCGCGCCGCCTAACGCGTTCACGCTGCCGTCGGGGCTCCACTGGTCCTGAAACTCGAAAAACGGCGCCTCGCGGCCGAAGATATTGCCTACGCCCACCCGGCCCGCCAGCACCGTGCGCCGGCCAAAGGGCAGCTTGCGGTAGTGCCGCGCCTGCACAAACAGCTTGTTGAACCTGAACTCCGAGCCGATAACAGAACCCGAAAACTCGTTGGCCACTTCCAGGTAAGAGCCCCGGGGGGGGTCGGGCTCGAAGTCGCGGGTGTCGTAGATAAGCGCCGTCTGCAGGATGGATACCCAGCCGCCCTTCAGCCCGAAGATGAGGCCCTGCTGGGCATCGCGGGCCAGCAGCGAGGCCCCGTTGGGGGCCTCCGACTCGTCGCCGGTGGCCAGGTCAATAGCCTCGGCGGCGCGGCCCTCGAAGGTTTTGTAGGCCAGGTGCTGGATTTCGTAGCCGCCCATCACCCGCCACTTGCCCTGGCCCAGCGCGTAGTCGGCTTTGAGGTTGAGCATGAACTCGGTTTCGCGGAAGCGGTTGGATAGCGCGTCCGTGACCCGGGCGGCCTCGCCGGGCCCGCCGGCGCGCAGGGTTTTGCGGGCCCGGTCGTAGGCGGCGTAGCTGCGGAAGGTGCGATTCGGGTCCGAGGGCAGGCGCAGGGCGCCGAGCGTGCTTTCCGAAGAGCCAAAATACAGGTTAGCCGGGTTTTGCTGGGCCTTGAAATCGCCGCGGAAGCGCCAGCGCGAGCCGCGGTAATACGGCACGTCGAGCGAGAGCGTGAACTCGCGGGCGTTCGAGGAGAAGTAGGCCGCGTTGGCCCGCAGCCGGGCCCGGTAGGGGGTGTAGGCAAACAGCGGATGGTCGCGCCGGCCGTTCCAGAAAATATTAGTTTTCAGGCCCACCCCAAAACCCGTTACGGGGTCCGACGACAAATCCGGCAGGCCGGTGATAAAGGTGCCTTCACGCTTCTTGGCCAGGTCGGCGTCGGCCATGCGCTTGGCGCGGATAAAGGCCAGCGAGTCAATTTCCTGAGCGGCTGCCGTGCCGGCCGCGGCCAAGGCCATGAGCAGGATAAGCGAGGCTATTTTTCGCATTAATACCGATGAGTAGCTACTTTTAATAATGATTGTCACTGCGCGCTGAACTGCCTGCGAAGGTAAGCGGGCCGGCTGGCGGCCGCTGAACTTTACGGTTGCGGGCTTGCTTTCAAACTGGCCGCCTGCCTTTTTGGCGCGCCCCTATGCTGTTATTATCAACTCATATGCTGAGAAACCTGCTTCTCACCGTGGCCCTGCTGTTCTCGCTCACGGCGGCCACGCCACCGGCGCCCAGCTTCCGCATCGCCAAGCTGCACTACGGCGGTGGCGGCGACTGGTACGCAAACAAAACCGCCCTGCCCAACCTCATCAGCTTCTGCAATCAGCAGCTTAAAACCAACATCGCCCCCGACGAGGCCACCGTGGAGCTCGACGCGCCCGAGCTGCTCACCTACCCGTTCATCCACATGACCGGCCACGGCAACGTGAGCTTCACCGACGCCGAGGCCCGCAACCTGCGCCGCTATTTGACGGGGGGCGGCTTTCTGCACATTGATGACAACTACGGCCTGGATAAATTCATCCGGCCCGAAATGAAGAAAGTATTTCCCGAATTAAGCTTCGTGGAACTGCCGTTTTCGCACCCGATTTACCACCAGAAATACCAGTTCCCCAGAGGGCTGCCCAAGGTGCACGAGCACGACGGCGGCCGCCCCCAGGGCTTCGGCCTGCTCTACAAAGGCCGCCTGGTCTGCTTCTACAGCTACGAGTGCGACTTGGGCAACGGCTGGGAAGACCTCGGCACCTACCCCGAAGACACCCCCGCCGCCCACGAAGCGGCCCTGCGCATGGGCGCTAACCTGGTATCGTACGCCCTGACGCAGGACTGAACGCGTAAAGGTTAATGATGAACGGTTAGTGGTTAATGCTCAGACGACATTAACCACTAACCGTTCATCATTAACCATTACCGTACTCCCTTCTCCGGGTAGCGGCCGGGAATCTGCCGGTAGAAGGCTTTGATTTGCTCTTCGTCGGCGGCGTAGTTGCCGGTGGGGTACACGGCGGGGCCCACGCCGGCTTCTTTTTTGGCGTAGTTCAGGAAGCCGAGCAGAATGGGCACCTGCGCGCCCAGCGCGGCAAAGTAGTAGCC
>CAXUEM010000266.1:4538-4924 GCA_964249885.1 uncultured Hymenobacter sp.
CTGGTAGGCCCGGGTGCCCTCGGGCGTGATGAGAATGACCAGTTCCTCGTGCTCGTTGAAGAGCTGCACCATGCCGTCCACGAGCGAATTGTTTTTGCTGCGGTCGACGGCAATGGCGCCCAGCGAATTCAGCAGCCAGCCCACCCAGGGGTTGCGCACCCACTCGGCTTTCACGGTAAAGCGCACGTCCACGTCCATGAGGTAGAAGGCGGCGCGGGCCATAATCAGGTCCCAGTTGCTGGTGTGGGGCGCGGCTATCATCATGGCTTTTTGGATGTGCGGCGGCACCACGCCGTTGAGCTTCCAGCCGGCGACGGCAAAAATGGCTTTGGAAACAAGGTACCAGAACGTAGAGGTTTTGCGGGCGGGCATGGGGCGGGAAGGCA